>JAZSMN010000096.1:0-5700 GCA_045535925.1 Eubacteriales bacterium | reverse complement strand
CTATATCCTACAAAGAATGCGTACATCCTTCGTGGCAGATCCTTTTGGTATTTTGCTCGTCTTTTCATCCCTTCTCCTTTCTGTGGTGCGCCCCCCTCCTTTTTTGGCATCTTGCCTTCGCAGTCGGATTGACCACCTCCTAAGCTATGTCGATTATGACAGTGCCGTACGCTCACCGCCTATCGACACCACTATTCTAAATTATTTTTTTCGCCCTGTAAGTACACCCACCTCCCAAAGCTTCGACCACCTCGTATGGTAAAAGTTGTACATCTTGCACAACCCCCGTGTCGATTCATAATTTTTGCCCGTTTTCGACAAACAAGATTCATAATGACAGCCTACTTTCCACATACAGGATTCATAATAGTCGCCCCCTTCGACAAGCAAGATTAACCATCACCGCCCATTCCACAAACAAAAAAGTGGTATGCCGAAGCACACCACTCGGTATATAGATATCAAATTGCAATTACAGAAAACACCCCAACAGCGAGGCGGGACATATAGAAACAAAAGCCTCGCAAAAGAAAAGGGCAGATATACTCTCATATATCTGCCAAAATCATAACTATTAAATTTTTAGAACAACTATTAATAATGTACCAATAGAAGATTTAACCGATTACATAGTAAGGTCATAAAGCTCGAGAAGCTCTTCTTCAATCTCGTTCTTTCTCGTGTCTATTTCTGCCGCCCTTTGGTAGTTGGTTGCCGCTTCGCCAAAGAGTTCGGCGTCAAGACGGTCGAGTTCTTCTTCCAGTTCGGCTATCCTAACCTTGGCTCGCTCGATGCGTTTTTCCTCGGCTCTTTTCTCAGCTGCCTTGCGCTTTTTCTCCTCGTACTCTTCCTTGCTCGAGGTTGCCTTTTTCTCTTCGGTGGGGACAATACTTCCGCGCATTTCTCGGAGGTGCATATAGGCGGCAAAGGCATCGTCATAGTCCTCGAGCTCGTAGTCCAGCATACCGCACTCACGCGTGGGGTCGAGTTCTATTATCCTCGTCGCAATTCTACCCATAAAGTATCTGTCGTGGGATACGGCGATAACAGTACCGTCAAAGCCGAGCAGGGCATTTTCCAGAGCCTCGCAGGAGCCAATGTCCAGGTGATTGGTTGGCTCGTCCATAATCAACAGGTTTACCTTTTTAAGTATCAGCTTCGCCAGGGTAACCCTCGCGCGCTCGCCACCCGAAAGAGTGGATATTTTCTTTTCTATATCCTCAGCGCCAAAGAGGAAGAGCGCCAGGGTGCTACGAAGCTCCAGGTCGGTCTTGTCGGGGTATTCGTCCCTCATTTCCTCAAAGATGGTCTTGCTCTCGCTAAGACCCCTGTTTTCCTGGTCGTAGTAGCCTATTTTTATATTGTAACCGAGGGTTATCTTGCCCTCGCTTGGTATAAGACGAGAGTTCATCAGCTTCATAAGTGTACTCTTGCCCGAGCCGTTTGGCCCTAAGAACATTACTCGCTCGCCACGTCTTATAAGCAACGAGAGGTTTCCTATAAGCGGTCTTTGTCCGTAGGAGAAGGAGAGATTTTTTATCTCCATTACATCATTGACACTCTCCTCCAGCGAGCTAAATCGCAGGCGAATATCCTTTGGTGCCTTTGGTGCTAACTCTACCAGTTGCATCCTCGCCAGTTGCTTTTCCTTGGAGCGAATGGTGACAAAGTTGTGCTCACGGTTGCACCTGCGCTGGAATTCTATATTTGCGCGTATGCGCTCTATAACCTTTTGCTGCTCGCGATATCTCTTTTCCAGTGAGGCCGCCTCGTTTTGCTGTTGCTCCTTGCAGGCAGAATACGAGCCTGGGTACAGGCGTGCACGTGAGTATTGTATATGAAGGGTTTTGTCTGTGGTGCGGTCGAGGAAGTATCTATCGTGGGAGATTATAAGCACCGTCTTTTTGTAGGAGGCAATATATCCCTCCAGCCACTCCAGGGCGTCTATATCCAGGTGGTTGGTCGGCTCGTCCAGCATAAGTATATCAGGCTCGGTGGCCAAGAGACGCGCCAGGGCCAGTCGGGTATACTGTCCACCCGAGAGGTTTTTTATCCTCGAGTTTATCAGCACCTCGTCAAATCCGAGGCGCAAAAGCATTCCGCGACAGCGCGAGCGAAACTCAAGTCCGCCGCCCTCGGTATATCTGCGGTTTTGCTCGTTCAGCCTCTCGGTGAGCGCAAGGATATCCTCCTGCACCCCCTTAAGCGATGCCTGTGACAAGAGGGTCTCGGTCCTCGAAATCTCACCCTCCAAGCTAATCAGCGAGGGAAACGCGGTGTACATATATTCAAGGCAGGTCATCTCACCGGGCAGGGCAGAGAGGTCGGGGTTTTGCTCCAAAAGTCCTATGCTATGCCCCTTTTGTATAAACACATTACCCGAGTCCGCTTCGGAAATACCCGCTATTATTCTGAAAAGAGAGGTTTTTCCTGCACCGTTTACACCAATTATTCCTATCCTGTCGCCATCATTTGCCGCGAATGATACATCCTTAAGCACCACATCCACACCAAAAGACAGACAGATATCCTGTACCGATAGTGCAATCATAACCCTTCTCCTTTCTTGTTTCTAACTTATTCTTAACTATATAGAGGTTAATAGTAATTTGCTGTTTTCTTAGTTATTAAGAAACAAACTAATAGTAATTTTATCATCATAATAGTAATTTTATCATCATAATAGTATATTGTCAAGTCGAAAGGCTAAACCCACCCCCATAGTTGTCACCATCTGTAGCTACGATGCACCACAGGATTATGCATAATTATTCACTAATTTACCCGAATATTCCTCCGCGGCTGGGGGCGGGGTGTACAAAAATAAACAAAAATATTCATGGAATGATTAAAATATACAATTATATGTACCGGAATTGGGGTAAAATAAGGATACAATGAATAAAAATGCAAAAATATTGAATTATTTTTCAAAAACCTATTGACAAACGAAATCTCGCGATGTATAATTATGACACATTAAAAAACAGAGCCCCTTTCGGGGTATAAGGAGAAAAACAATGAAAAAAATTATTTCGCTTATTCTTGCGCTCACCCTTGTTTTAGGCGCTACATTTGCACTTGCTTCCTGCGGCGGAGCAAAGGATGTTGTTAAGGTTATCGACATTGAGCTTTCCACCGAGGAATACGCTTTCTGTGTTAATAAGACAGATGATACTCTTAAGGCAAGCGTTAACAGCTTCCTCACCAAGATCAAGGGCAACGGCAAGTTTGACCAGATCTGCAACAATTACTTCGGTGACGGAACTCCCTTGAGCATCACCTCCGCTACTCTTGACACCGCAAAGGATCAGCTTGTAGTTGCTACCAGCACCGGCTTTGAGCCCTTTGAGATGGTTGACCAGAACGGTAAGTACTCCGGTATCGACCTTGAGATAGCTTACTACCTTGCAGAGGAGCTTAACAAAGAGCTTGTAATTATGGACATGGAGTTTGATGCAGTAGTTACTTCCGTTGAGTCCGGCATCTGCGATATCGGTATGGCAGGTCTTTCCGTTACTCCCGCAAGACAGCAGGTTGTTAATTTCTCTGACTCTTACTACAATGCGGCACAGGTTCTTCTCGTTAAGGTTGACGATACTACCTTTGACGAGTGCAAGACCAAGGAGGATGTAGAGAAGATCCTTAACGCTCTTACCGCAGAAACTAAGATCGGTTGCCAGAAGGGTACCACCGGTGAGCTTTACATTGACGGTGACGAGGATTATGAGTTTGCAGGTCTTAATGCAGAGAAGAAGTCCTACGCGTATGCAGCGCTTGCAGTTAACGATATGATCAACGGTAACATTCAGATAGTTATCGTGGATAATGGTCCTGCAAAGGCAATTGCTTCCAAGGTGAACGGTAATTAAACAAAATGATCCCTGCCTGAAATACGGCAGGGATTGCTGTGCTTTGAAAGGTTTTAATTATGAATTTAGGTTACAAATTTGAGGTGTTTATCGAGCTGTTTTTTGAAAAAGGCGGTTGGCAGCGCGTTGTTGGCGAGGGCTTAAGAAACACTTTGTTGATTGCAATACTCGGTCTTGCAATCGGAATTGTCATAGGTACGCTTATCGCGGTTGTAAGAGTTATGCCGAAGTATTCAAGGCTTCCCCGAATACTGAACGGAATATGCTCCTTTTACGTAGGATTTTTCAGAGGAACTCCCATAGTTGTTCAGCTTCTTATATCCTACTACGTTCTTTTCCCAATTCTCGGTGTTTCCATAGACTCTCTTACTACATGTATTTTGGTTTTCGGACTTAACAGTGGCGCTTATGTTTCCGAGATAATGCGCGGAGGTATAAATTCTATCGACATCGGTCAGCTTGAGGCAGGGCGCGCGGTAGGGCTTCCTTACAGCACCGCTATGATCAAGATTGTTATTCCTCAGTCGATAAAAAACATTCTTCCCACTCTTGGTAACGAGTTTATTGCCCTCGTAAAGGATACCTCTGTCGTAAGCTTTGTTGCGGCAGTCGATCTTTATAAGACTTTTACCGAAATAGGTAACGTTAGATACGAATACCTCGTACCATATCTAGCTATGGCAATTATGTACATAGTATTGGTTATGATTATCAGCTTTGGCGTTAAGCTTATGGAAAGGAGATTTAAGAGAAATGAGCGATAATAAAACCGTTTCACAGACCTCGGATATTCTCCTTTCAATAAGGGGCCTTACAAAAAAATTCGGTGACGTTAACGTGTTAAATGGAATTGACCTTGATATAAGGGACGGCGAGAAGATTGCCATTATCGGCCCGTCCGGTTGTGGAAAGTCAACCTTTCTCCGTTGCCTTAATTGTATGGAGGACCCCTCCGGCGGCTCTATCTTTTTCGAGGGCGTTGACATAGCCGATATCAGGGTGGATATTAATATTCACCGCGAAAAGATAGGAATGGTTTTCCAGCAGTTTAATCTTTTCAACAACAAGACGGTTGTTGAAAATATTATGCTCGGGCCGGTTTACGTTGCTCTGCGTAACCTTAAGCGTATTGAGAGGAAAAACAGACTTATCAAATTACTTAACATCTTCCGCGCCAAGGATAAAAGAGTAGAGCCTATTCCTGTTAAAACAAGTGCTGCCCAAATTAAGACAGAGGCACGCGAGAGGGCTATGGCACTTCTCGACCGTATCGGACTTGCCGACAAGCGCGACGAATACCCCTCTAAGCTCTCTGGTGGACAAAAGCAGAGAGTTGCTATCATCCGCGCCCTTGCTCTGGACCCCAAGGGTATTCTCTTCGACGAGCCTACCAGGGCCCTTGACCCCGAGATGGTTGGCGAGGTGCTTGACCTGATGAAGAGCCTGGCAGAGGAGGGAATGACAATGGTTATCGTTACCCACGAGATGGGCTTTGCCAAAGAGGTGGCAGACCGCGTAGTCTTCATTAACGAGGGCGTTATCCAGGAAGAAGGAACCCCAGCCGAGCTCTTCGGCAATCCCAAAAATCAGCGTCTTGCAGAGTTCCTCTCCAAGGTGCTTTAATCCTTGTTCTACAAAAAGCCTCGACTTTATTCTATATCGACTTTAGGCTATATGAAGTAATCTGTATCATATAATTTAGTCTATATAATATAAATAGAAGTTAAAAAGCCCGAGCATATAGGGTGGTATCCTAAGCGGAGAAATTACACTTTGACAAAAGTGCATGCATCGCATTTGTCTGGACAAATGCATAAGGGCTAAGCCC
>JAZSMN010000084.1:0-4506 GCA_045535925.1 Eubacteriales bacterium | reverse complement strand
CATTTCACGCTCTATTTCAAGAAGCGCCGCTTCGCGCCTATCGTCGCTCACCGCGTAGTGCGTTGCGGGAAATATTGCCGCGTAGGAAAGGCGCTCCAGCACCTCGCCCGTTAGTGTGTTGATTTTGCTGATTCTATCTATCTCATCCCCGAAAAACTCGACACGGATGGCGTGGTCCTTGCCCGACGAGGGGTAAATCTCCACCACGTCACCCTTTATTCTAAACTTGTTGCGAATAAAATTCATATCGTTTCTTTCGTAGCTTATACGCACCAAGGAGCGAACAAGCTCGTCGCGGGACATCTCTTGACCCGGGCGAAGCGATATAAGAAGGTTGTGGTACTCCATAGGGTCACCGAGGGTGTAGATGCAGGAAACCGAGGCAACAATGATAACGTCGCGGCGCTCGAAAAGTGCGCTGGTGGCACTATGTCTGAGCATATCAATCTCCTCGTTTATAAGTGCGTCCTTTTCTATATACATATCCTTGCCGGGGATATATGCCTCGGGCTGGTAGTAGTCATAGTAGGAAACAAAATACTCCACCGCATTCTCGGGGAAAAACTCGCGAAACTCGGTGCAGAGCTGGGCGGCGAGAGTCTTGTTGTGGGCGAGAACGAGGGTAGGACGATTTAGGTTTGCTATAACATTAGCCATAGTAAAGGTCTTGCCCGAGCCGGTTACACCGACGAGAGTCTGCGCTCGCTCGCCTGCAAGTATGCCCTGGGTAAGAGCCTCAATAGCCTGGGGCTGGTCGCCTGTGGGCTTAAAACTACTCTTTAGCTTAAACGCTCTATCTTCCATTTTCTCGCCTCCTTTTTATGTTTTGAAATCTTAGTCTATTTTCCTATAGGTCTTGTTACCCATCTTATTTATTTTAACACAAATAAATTTTAATGTAAATATTATTTTATATAAATATTTTTGATTGGTGATATATTTTTTATTCCTCTTGATTTTTGTTGGGGATAAGTGAAATTTTAGTATTATTAAACCCTTCAGAGCAAAAGAAAAGAGGCACTATGGCTTTTCCATAATACCTCTTTATTATCCTTTTCAATTTATCCTTTAAGGCTTGACCGCTCGGCAAGATTATCTGTGGCGATGGCTACTGTTGCTTGAGGATACTCTAACCTTGCTCACCGTCTTGCCGATAAAGTTATCGCGACTGTGCGTTAAGTCCAAAGATGCGTAGTGCTCAAGCGGATATATAGGTGACTGGAGCGCTTTTTTGTATCTTTTTACAATAGCAAAGCAAACTATTCCAGCGACTACAACACCGACAACCAGGGAAATCAGGATAAGATTTAAAAGAAATTCTGTCTCTATCATAGTCCCTCCTTAAAGGTATCCGCCGCCATATAAAAGCATACCGATTAAAAATACAATTCCTGCCACACCGAGCAAAACACCAAGGGTGGCTAAAAGGAGCTTTGGTATACTTATGGGAAGCTCGCCGTATATTTTGCCTGTCGCGCCATTCATCGCGTAGAGATAGGTCTTTTCCTTATTCCCGGTCTTTTTCTTATAGGTCATTATCCAAACAGGCATCAAGGAATACTCCCAATGGCTGTGTAAAATTCCAACGTCAGAGTCGCTTGGCATAAAGGAGTCATAGCCCATAACCGTCCTGCGCAAAAGAGTGGTGGCATAGTCGTTCATTCTCTCCTTCACCTCACCTGTGAGCCTCTCGCGCTCGATATCCCTCTTCTTGGCGACAAAGCCCTGGAGATATGGCATAGAGAAGTCCTGATATAGCTCGGTGGGGTACGGAAGAATGCCCTCGAGCATCTTCTTGTCCTCGGTGGAAATGGCAGAGGTGGTTATATCCTCAAAGTGTATTCTGCCCCTGCGCATTACCGAATAGGACGAGGTTTCGGTGTATCTATAATCGCCCGAGCGCCAGCTTCTTACACGCTTGGCTATGCCCTCAATCTGTGAGTCAGTGTCGGCATCCACCACCCAGAAGGGATAGTAAATTCCAGCAATCTTCTCGACCTGCTCCTTGGCAAAATAGTCGCGAGGAACAAACCATTTTTTCTTGGCATAGCGAAGGAACTGCTCGACGGCCTCCTCTTTCTCAAACTTGAAGGGGATTATTTTTGAGGGCTTGTTCATTCCCGAGACCTTGTCCGAGAGGACAATTGGGTTGTGACAATAATAGCAGAAGTCCGCCACGGTGTTTTTCTCTGCCACCACCTCTGCGCCGCAGCTGGGGCAGTAATATTCGCTTATCTCGCCCAAGAACTCGGCATTTTCCTTCGCCTTTTCCTCGGCGCGCTCGGCAGAAGCGGTCTCCATAAGCTCATCCTCGGTAAAGGAGGACATGCAAAACTCACAGGAAAACTTCTGCCTTTCGGCATCAAAAACGAGACCTGCATCGCAATTTGGACATTTATATGTAACGGTGGAGTCCATAAAGTCTTGCGCCTTTCGATAATATTATCTTATTTTCTTCTACCGCAACCAGAACAGAAGTTTGCGCCCGCGGGGTTTACATTGTTACAGTCGGGGCAGGTCCAGGTGGTCGCCTGCTGGGGCTTTTTCGAGCCACAGTTGGGACAGAAGTTGCCTGTGCAATTTTGACCACAGGAGCAGGTCCAACCTGCGGCAGGCTGGGGCTTAGGCTGACCACAAGAGGTACAGAAGTTGCCCGAGTTGTTGGCACCACAGCGGCAAATCCATCCGCCGGTCTGGTTCTGCATCTGCTGTTGGTTCTGCATCTGCTGTCTGTTAGTCTCGGAAGCAGTCTGCATAAATCCGCCGCCTGCGCCCATTCCAACACCCATACCAAGGAAGGCACCTGTTGCGCCACCGGGGTTGTCGCCTGCGGCCTCAAGACCACGGGCAATAGAGCCCTGGAGATAGCCCTCTCTAACAGTAGCATCACCGAGCATAGCACCACGGTTACGCATATTGATAAGCTCCTTGGACTCCTCGTCGTAGGATACGCTTGCGATACCTACAGCCAAGACCTCAAAGCCACGCATATCGCGCCAAGAGTTGTCAAGCTCGTCTGCCATGTATTTTGAAAGCTCACGAGATTTGCTGGCAACATAGGAGATGCGAATGCCGTCGGCACTCATCTTGTTTATAGCCGAAGTGAGAGCCTCGAGGAACTCGGAGAGGTACTGCTCGTTTATAGAATTGATGTCAACTCTTTCCACATTCTTGGGAATAACCTCGGTATAGAACTTGATAGGGTCGGTAATCTTCACCGAATATGTACCGTGGGCGCGAAGGAAGAGCTCGGAATTGTAGAAGTTGTCAAAGTAGTTTACGGGAGTGCGCGTACCAAACTTGATACCCTTTATCTCCTGGAGGTTTATAAAGTACGCCTTTTGCGCATAGGAGGGTACTCCGCCGAACTTAATACGGCGGAAGGCATCGGCAAGCGCCTCGCCAAACTGACCGTTAAAGAGTGAGGGTGCAGCAGAGTTATCTACCTTGTAGTATCCCTCCTCGGCGGTATAGTCGATTATCTTGCCGCCCTCGACGAGCATCATAAACTGGCCTGGGTAAACGTGAATTATAGAGCCGTTGGAAATAGTGTCCTCGGTTCCCTTTTTATTGTTGTTTCTCTTGTCGCCAGAGCGCACCTTTACACCCTTGGTAAATACGGTGCAGTCACTCATATTGTCCGCCTCGAGGACCTCCTGCCACTGGTCGGCAAGAGCGCCACCTACCGCGTTAAAGAAAGCCTTAATAAGTCCCATATCAGAGTCCTCCGAATATTATAGTTTTTTGTTTTTGTAAGTAAATTCCTTTTATTTTGCATGATTTTTGAATGCTTATATCTTGTTAAGTCAACACATTATTGATTTAGAGCTTCGGGGCGGGCGCCACAACAGGGGCACTCGCACTCGTCGACTTTTAGGCGGGAGCCACAATAGGAGCAGATGATTTCCTCGCCCTTTTCTGTCTCGCTCTCTATCTCGACAAGTCCCTCGTCACCAAGGTAGTAGCCCGTGATAAACTCCTTTTTTAAGCACTCGGCAAGAATTTTTCGTGTCGATTGCTCGTTAAGTAAAAGGTAGTCGCCTATTTTATCATAGGAGCGAAGCCCTTCATCAAAAGCCTTAACACACCTGAGCCTTTCCCCAGCCCTTGCAAAGGCGAGGAAATAAAAGGTCACTCCATAAAATCCGTGGGCGGTAAAGGCTATGGCAACTGCCATCCAAAAATACTCGCCGGCAAGGGCGGAAAGTATTATACAAGGAATTGCCGCAACGCCAAACACAGAGGTCAAAATACCCACTACCAACCAGATAGTTTTTTCGCTTTTCGCTCTTTGCATTTTTACACCTCGCTTTCTTTTTTAATTATACATTATGCAGGATAAAATGTCAACATATTATATTTGCACATTTGCGTAGCAAAAATTACACATTTCTCTGGCAGACAGCCCTGGATGACGGTCGCTAAGGGGTGGGTTTCTCATTTTTGCTCGACCTTATGTGATGCTGCACGCATTCTCCTTCCACCACTACGTGGTCCCCCTCCCTC
>JAZSMN010000257.1:0-4228 GCA_045535925.1 Eubacteriales bacterium | reverse complement strand
TAGATTCTTACAAATACAAAACGAAAGAAAGTTTGTAATGCAGAAAAGATATGATGGGATTGTAATAGCCTCTGACTGGGATGGAACACTCTATGTCGGTGGCAAACTAAACGACAGAGATATAGAGGCTATAAGAGATTTTCAAGCGGGTGGCGGTCTATTTACTATATGTAGCGGTAGGTCGCTTGAGTTTATGAGAGGTTTTTTTGACAGCATTCATCCAAACACCTATGCTATTACCCTAAACGGTGCGGTAATTAAGCACCCTGATACAGAAGATGTCCTATACGAGGATTTCTTGGACGATAGAGTTGTCGAAATGCTTGATAAATTCTTTATAAAGGAGGGGTTGTTTGAGAGGGTTTATGCCTTTTTCAAGGGGTATGACCAAGCCAAATTTTATAGCCCCGAAGAATATTTAGCCGCGCGCGAAGAATTCATAAATAGCGATATATACAAGGTTGTTATGGTGGCAAGCGACAGTGAAAATGCACTAAAAGCGCAAGATATCCTGCAAAATAGCGGGTATGATGGCTATATTTTCGTACGAAGCTGGGAGGTTTCGCTCGAGATACTGAAAAAGGAAAACGGAAAGGGCTTTGCCCTTAATCGAGTGAAAGAAAAAGAGGGGTGCCACACCACAATCGCGGTAGGCGACTACGAAAACGATATACAAATGATAGAGATGGCTGACGTTGGTTATGCCGTCGGAAATGCAACGGATAGGACAAAGAAAGCCGCAGATATTATCACAGTACCAGCGGTTGAGGGGGCTATCGCAGCAATAATCGAAAGACTATAAACAAAAATAGCACACAGTGTGAGAAGCTTTGTCTAAAATCACGCTGTGTGCTTTATTTTTATATATTAGTCAATATCCTCGACAACCTTGTCGGGAGAAATGTCGAGAAGCTCGGGGTGCTTGAGGTATTTTCTAATCTTCTTGAATGCAGAAGCATAGTAATAGCCATCACAAATACGCTCGTCGGTTACCGCCTTGAAGGTAACAAAACGGTGGCGCTCTTTTGTGCCGTCCTTGTTTACAGCATCGGCATAGAATACACTACCATAAGAGAGGAAAATAGGAAGTGTACCAAAGTCATAGAGGTGATGATAAATAGCAGGGATACCAAGCGAGCCCATAGAGGTTATAATCATAGAGCCATGGAAGGGGCTAACATCGAGCAATGCCTTAGGAAGCCATCCGTGATAGTCCAACCACTTGAGGAAGGAAACCGTCCATCTCATAAGAAAACGAGGCAGCTTTGTCAAAGCACCCATTGTATCATCAAGTCCGGTGTCGCTCTCGACAGCAGCCCTTACAGTTCTCTGGAACTTCTTATATACATTATAAATGTTATCGCGAGGGTCAAAAATTACCTTAACGCAGGTGTCTGGAGATTCAAGCGTCATCTCCTTCTTAACGGTCATTACGCACTCAATGTTTTTGCGTGCAAAAACGCGCTGTCCTGCAATAAATCTATTAATAGCAGGGCGCTCGCTAACAACTCTTACATAGGCAGCAAGGATAACGTGCAAAAGCGTCATATCCGTATAGCCTTCCTCGTGCTTTTTAGCGAGATAATTCTCAATATTGGTAATATCAATTACATCTTCAAAGTGGTTCTGCGTATCATTACGCTGGTTCATAAGGAAAGGCATCAACTGTGTCATAGTATGAATCTTGCGAAGTCTTCTGCCCTCGCGACGGTCACCAAAGCGCTTTTTTCTAGCCTTATATGCCGGGGTATCATATTCTACAATACCATCGTATCTTGTATCTTGAGTAGACATTTGTCCTCCAATTGTTAATAATTTATAAACATTGTATCACAAATCGAGAAAATTGTCAAGTTTTTTGTTTTTTTAAGAAATAATACCGGCTACATCAACGATATAAATAGAAATTTATCGATTTAGCGAGTCCTCTTGTTTATAAAAACACCCCGATTTCTCGGGGTGTTGATTATATTAGTCGTTATTCTTCGCTTCTGCGATAATCTTCTCGGTGATAGATTGAGGAACTTCATCGTATCTGATGAAATCAAAGTCAAATCTACCTCTACCCTGAGTAGATGCACGAAGTGCGATAACATAGTCGGTCATCTCTGCATAAGGAACCTCGGCAAGGACAACCTGTGTACCGTCATCACAAGGCTCGATACCCATTACGCGGCCTCTACGCTTGTTAAGATCGCCCATTACATCACCAACATAGTTATCGGGAATGTAAACCTTAAGCGCTCCAACAGGCTCGAGAATTACAGGACCAGCCTTAGGCAAGCCTTCTCTATATGCAATAGCAGCGGCAAGCTTGAAGGATATTTCGTTAGAGTCAACATCGTGATAAGAACCGTCATAGAGGTTAGCAGCCAAGCCGACAACGGGATAGCCTGCGAGCACGCCCTTTGCCATACAGTCACGAAGTCCCTGCTCTACCGCGGGGAAGAAGTTCTTGGGAACTGCGCCACCAAAGACTGTCTCGGTGAATGTAAGACCGTCGCCCTCTCCGGGAGAGAACTTAATCTTAACGTGACCATACTGACCAGAACCACCAGACTGTTTCTTGTGCTTACCCTCGACCTCGACGGTCTTCTTGATAGTTTCTCTGTAAGCAAGTCTGGGCTTTGCAAGCTCCACATTTGCACCAAATCTGTTGCAAAGCTTGGATACAACAAGATCAAGGTGGATGTCACCAAGACCTGAAATTGTAAGTTGCTTGGTTTCGGGGTTGTTCTCGTATCTAACTGTAAGGTCTTCCTCAAGTATACGAGCCATACCGGTAGAAATTCTGTCCTCGTCGCCCTTTGCCTTGGGGGTGATAGCCATAGTATAGTAAGGTCTGGGGTATGCTATGGGCGCATACTTGATAGGCTGTGCCGATGTGGTAAGAGTATCATTGGTGTTGGTGTTCTGAAGCTTTGCTGTTACACCGATATCACCACAAGCGAGTGCGTCGACCTCGATCTGCTTCTTACCACGAAGGAAGAAGATCTTGTTAAGCTTTTCCTGTGCACCGGTAGAGGTGTTTTTGAGTACCATATCCTTGGTAAGCTCGCCATTCATAACCTTGAAGAAGGACATCTTACCAACGAAGGGATCGGCAACGGTCTTGAAGACGAAAATAGAGGTATCGGGAGCATCAGGAACAATAGGAGTCTCTGTGATATCGCCGTTTGCGTCAATTATATGTTCAACCTTACGGGCAAGAGGTCTTGGGAAGGACTCTGCGATAGTATCAAGGAAGGCCTTGATACCCCAGTTCTTTATAGCGGCGCCGCAGAATACAGGGATAATATCACCGGTAATAATACCATTATGGATAGCATCGAGTGCTTCCTCACGAGAGATGGGCTCTTCATTGAAGAACTTCTCCATAAGCTCGTCGGAGGTCTGTGCGATAGCCTCAAGGAGCATATTGTGGTACTCCTGGCAGACATCCATAAATGCCTCGGGAATAGCAGAGCGAACATACTCACCAGTAGTTCTCTCGAAGGTGTAAACGCACATCTCAACAAGGTTACCAAAGCCGATAACGGTATCGCCATCGATAATGGGAATCTGTATAGGACATACGGTAAGACCGTATTTTTCTCTAATAGCGCCAAAGACCTTGTAGAAACGAGCCTCAGGGTCGTCAAAACGGTTAATAAAGAAGGCCTTGGGGATGCCTGCAGCATTTGCAAGATTCCAGCCAATCTCTGTTCCAACCTCAATACCCGCCTTGCCGTCAACTACTATAATAGCAGCATCGGCAACACGAACACACTGTCTAACCTCGCCCTCAAAATCAAAGAAACCAGGAGTGTCAAGAATATTTATCTTTGTACCGTTCCAAAGCATGGGAGCCATTGCTGCACCCACAGAATAACCTCTTTTAATCTCTTCGGGATCGTAGTCACACACGGTATTTCCATCAATAACAGTACCAAGACGATCGGTAACTCTGGAAATATAAAGCATAGACTCTGCAAGAGAAGTTTTTCCACCGCCACTATGTCCAAGCAGGGCAACGTTACGAATACTTTTTGTACCAACCATTTCCATAATAAAGTTCTCCTTGATGTGGTTTATGTGCTGTTTTGCGAGTACGCAAAAGAACATCTAAATAAATTATACAATATTTTTTTTCGCATAGCAATATTTTTTGCGCAACTTAAAATCTGCAATTAGTAGAAAAACACGACCCTCTTTTGTTCATTTTAAACAAAAGAAGGTCGAAAAGTTG
>JAZSMN010000107.1:0-12177 GCA_045535925.1 Eubacteriales bacterium | reverse complement strand
CTTGGCTCACAGAACGACATGGCTACGATCCGACTTTAGCCACCTGCAAGAGTAAAGGTGCCAAGGTGTATTTTTCTTGGTGTCCGATGAACGAACTTGCGGTAAAGCAAAGCGAAAAATCGACACGTGACGCCTTCTTGGGTTATTTAGAGGAGGAAATCGACTGCGATTTTATAAGCTCGGTGGATGACTATATAATGGATGCGGGTTACTTCTATGATACCAATTTCCACTTAAACAATGACGGCGCCACCACACGTACCATCCGCTTGGCAAAGGATATTATTGCTGCCGAGGGAATGAGTAATCAGGTGACGGACGAGGAGCCCTACGCACCCTTGCTCCCGGGCTCACCTATCCATTTTCCTGTTGAAGATATTAACAGCAAGGACTTTGTGTATAGTCTTATTACCGAGGGCGACCTTAAGGGATACTACGCAATTGTAGGACTTTCGCCTGATGCCGAGGGCAAGGCAAATCTTACCATCCCTCTGGCTGTGGACGGCCGACGAGTCGCACTTGTTAGGAGCGAGGCCTTCTATGGCTCACAGGTTCGCAACCTGTATATCCAAATGGGAGTGACAAAGCTCCTCCTTGAGGACGGAGTGTTTGCAGGGGCGGAAAAACTGTCCGATATTTGGATAGAGAGCGACAACCCCGATGCTATAACCCCGCCACAGGACTTTGGCACAAGCAAGGAAATTTTAGTACACGTACCCCCCGAAAGTGGGTATTCGGACCACCCCGTGTGGAATAATTCGGGTATAACCCTTCGTTTTGATGCTATTCTTGGCGAGGATGAAACCCCTGTTCTCTTTGACAAAACCTACTCGGGCATAGATGACAACGCTAAGTATTTTACCTACTCTCTAATAACCGAGGGATACTATACAGGCGCCTATGTGATAACAGGCTTAAGCGAGCTTGGCAAGGCACAGAGCACCCTTACTATCCCCCTTGGTTCGGGCGGGGTAAAGGTGGTTGGCATCTCGACAGATGCCTTCGGCGACATTACCGCATCCACTCTAATAATCCCGAAAGACAGCAACATCAAGTATATTGAAAACGGTGCCTTCAGAGGCGCGGGAAGCCTGTGCGACCTATGGCTCTATGTAGAAAGTGGCGATGCGATAGCTCCGCCGAGCAGTTTTGCAGGTGTATCGAGCAATTTTGTTGTGCACGTGCCCTCTGGCTCAGGCTTTGAGTCCCACTACTATTGGGGCGAGAGGGAGCTTGTCTTCATCTACGACGCAAACTAAAGCTATTCTACTAATGGGTGTTCTATTTCGTGTCTATTGCCTAGGGTTCACTCCAATTTAGGCGAGGGATTTTTATATGAATAAATAAAACAAGAATAAGATCGAAAAGGGTTGACAAAATCAACCCTTTTTAGTACAATATAGCAGAATTATAGTATTTAGGTGTTTTTATGATAGATTACAATCCATTGATTTGCAATTTGATATCGCTTAATGGGTGGGCGGACGAGCTTCTAAAGCGCGAGTTCCCCTCGCTTGACGGCTATTTGACCGATGCCATAGCTGGCAAGGATGGCACCGGAGTTTGCTCAAAGATTTGCGACATAGCCCTCTCACAGGACACAGATGCCGACTATCTTATTGCGCTTGGCGACACCAGTCCCGAGAGCCTTGAAAATCTAAACAATCTCCTCGAGGACAAGCCCAAGGAAACCCTACTTATAGTTATTCTCTCTGCCGACAAGGGGATAGAGCTTCCTTGCCCTGTGTTCTTGACAAAGCCTGACAGAGCGATAGAGCTTATTTATGACCTTGCCTCGCTGGTGGGTGTGCGTCGATACTTCTCGATAGAATTTAAGAAAGCCTTCGACTTCTTTACCAAGATTGATTTTGTCCGCACATTTGATTACTCTAAGGACATGAGCCCCTCGGAGTTTGCAAACTGTGAGCGTTGCTGGGTTACTATAACAAGACCGAACGAAAACCTCACCGCCGACACGACCCTGATGGATGAGGTTCTGCTACTTCTCCCCGACGACTGCTTGGTTATATGGAATATGCGTACTTGCCGTAATACAGAGCGAAGCGCCACTGTGCGTATGTATTGCTAAGAGAAAAACAGGGCTTTCACTCCTTCGGGACAAGTGGCGAAGGATGAATATTAAAAAAGAGATTAAAAAAGGATAATAACACAAAATAAAAAGACCTCTTGTGGTAGAAAATACCATAGGAGGCCATTTATATATAGACTAAAACTTCGACATTAAGCTTTCCTTTTTTAGACAGGCCTATGATACCGTTATATACAAAACGGCCATAGCCCCTAACTGTCACCTTGTCGCCTACTTTTGGTGTGTAGGAGAGCGACTGACACTCCTTGCCACCGACATAAACCAGCGAGCGGCGAAACAGCATCTGCGCGTCATCTCTTGAAAGGTGATAGACCTTTGCGATGACAGCATCAAGGCGCTCGCTGCTTATCTGTACAGTGCGATTTTCGGTTTGGTAAAGGCTCTCTTTAGGCAGGCTGACTGCAACCTCTGTGCGCACATCGGTATTCTTCACTCTTGTTAGTTCGCCTGTAATATATTCGGCAATATCCTCGTGGAGAAATACATAGGCCACATTATCGCAAAGTACAATATCGCCCAGCTTGTCGCGCTCTATGCCCAGGCTCATAAGCGAGCCGAGAATATCCCTGTGGGTCAGCTTATCGGCGAATTTTTGCGACACGGGTGTCACCTTTATCAGGGTTATGGGGAAGGGGGCAGGGTATCCTATCTCCTCCTCGTCTCCAAAGCGCACCATATATCGCTCCGCTCCCTCAACACCACCAAAGAATGTGGGCTTGGCATAGCGGATTTTTGACAGAGTCTCCGAGAGGGCAGATTGCTCGGCAAGACCGAGGAAGTCTGTAAAGGTATAATACAGACCTCTCTCGGACTTCTGTGCCAGCTCAATAAATCGTTTTTTTAACAGCTCTAATTCGTCACTCATACAAGGTCGACGGGGTAGAGTATCTTAAGCTGATTTACCTTGGACTGATATGCGTCGCGTCTCTTCTGGCTTACGAGCATCTCCTTGAGCTGCTCGGATATAGCCTCGTAAGGGGTAGTCTCGGGTGCTTTTTTGGAGATAAGCTTAATAAGGTGGAAGCCGAACTGTGTCTGTACAGGAGTCGAGGTAACCTCGCCTACCTCCATAGCAAATACCGCTCTATCAAACTCGGGCACCATCTGACCTTTACCAAAGTCGCCAAGGTTACCGCCTCTTTGACCGGAGGGACAGGTAGAATACTGCTGTGCCGCCTCTTCGAAGCTAATCTCACCTGCATTTATTTTTGCAAGAATATCGAGAGCCTCTTCCTCGGTGGGTACGAGAATGTGGCTTGCGTTTACTGTCTCGTCAGCGATAAACTGCTCGGGGTGAGCATCGTAAAATTCTCTTACCTCTTTCTCGGTTACTCTTGCCGATTCGATAGCCTTGTTGGTAGCGTAAGAGATAAGAAGCTCTTCCTTAACCTTCGCAAGCTGCGCCTTAAACTCGGTCTCGGTTTCAAGAAGATTTCTCTTTGCGTCCAAGAGCAGAAGCTTGTTGCCTATGAGCTGCTCAAGGATAATCTTTCTTCCCTCGGGGGTGTTATAGGCCTGACCTCTCCCGCCAAGACCGTCGATAAATGCCTCTACCTCATCCTGTGTTACGGTAAGAGGACCCACCTTTGCTAATACCTTGTTTTCCATGTGTTTTCTCCTTATATGTTATTTATTTCTTAAACCTTTTGGATAGTGATTTTTTATTCTTCCGCCTGACATCTTTCCGCCGCCGAGAGGGACACCGAGATAGGTCATACAGCACCAGCCTTTATAACCCGACTCTGTGTCTATCTCTTCGCCAAGGAGGTATTTTTCTACCCTATCAGCCGATAGCTCCTCTTGTATACGGAAGCTGGCTCCATATACCGAGAAAAATTGATGCGAAGGCTTGAGTATTCCACCCGAAATCTCACCGATAAGAACCCCCGCCATATATACAGAATGGGGAGGGACAGGGCACCCGTGTGAAATTAAAACAATATTTTCGCCTACCTTTGCTATTCTTCCCTGGGGTGGGGAAATAAGGTTCTCTTTAAAGAACTGAAGGACAATCTCCTTCTCCTTTTTGTCAAGAGGCTTGGTAGAGTCCTTGTAAACAAAAGTTGTCTTTTCTCCCTGTTCTCCCGCTCTTTTCATAAGTGCGACAAACTGACCCTCGCCGGGGCAGGCGTGGGGGTAAAAGCGACGAGCGTTTGACATATCAAATCCTCTTACATCTATGCCATCTCTTGTCGCGTTATATAGAGGTTCGTTTACCCTCTCAAGTGTAAAGTCGGGATGCGTTTCTAAAAAGCCCGCTACCACCTCTTCGTTTTCCTCTATCGAGTAGGTACAGGTGGAGTAGAGTAGGTAGCCTCCCGCCTTGACCGTCTTTGCTGCATTGTCGAGGATTTCGCTTTGTCTTTTTGCACAGGCTTTTACATTTTCGACACTCCAGTTTTCCTTCGACTCGTCATTCTTGCGAAACATTCCTTCGCCCGAGCAGGGCGCGTCGGTAACAACCAGGTTAAACAGTCCTGGGTATAGTTTTGCCAGCATCTCGGTGTCCATCGAGGTTACCAGCGCATTTGGTATACCAAGTCTTTCAAGGTTGCTAACTATTATCTTTGCCCTTTTTGAGACATATTCGTTTGCGAGTATAAAGCCATCTGCCGAGAGCTTTTCCGCTACCTGCGATGCCTTGCCTCCGGGTGCCGCACAGGTGTCAAGCACCCACCACTGTGGCTCTATATCCAGGGCGCAGAGAGCACTCATTGCACCTGGGTCCTGCGAGTAAAAAATGCCTGCGTGATGCTCGGGGGTTTGCCCGATTCTAATATCGTCCTCTAATATGTAGCCACCATTACAGTAAGGGATAGGCTCGACCCTATCCGCCCATTCTTCGGGGAGCGTGCCGTCTTTTCTTTTCGCACGGTTGATTCTTATGCCCTTAACCTGCTCACCCTCGGTAAGCTCCTTTAAAAAGAGGGGGTACTCCTCCCCAAGTATTTCCTTCATCCTGTCGAGGAATTCTTGACTTATCACCTTGGCACCTCCTTTTGCTCGCTTTTCTTTTAAATGAATATCAGGATTATTATAGTACAGTATTATAGCAAAGTCAATCTAAAAACCGAAAATCGACGCTTTATTATTGATTTATATAATTATATATGCTAAAATAAAAGAAAAAGGAGGGGGTATACTATGGAAGAATGTAGATTTCTTGAAAACAATATAGCACTATATTCTTATAGGCTTATGCATACTCACTCTTTTGTTATATCCGTGTTTGTCAGGGCGGGTTGCTTGTTCGAGAGTGAAAACGAGTCGGGCATCACGCATCTGTTTGAGCACATTGTTTTTAGAAACATAAATACCGCCTATGGTGGCAAGCTGTACACGATTTTGGACCGCTATGGACTGGATTTCAATGCCACAACCTATAACGAGATGGTGCATTTTTTTATAAGCGGTGTACCCTCGTCCTTTACTGTCGCCGCAGAGATTATATCGCATGTATTAGACCCGATAAACATACCGGGGGCCGACTACAATGCCGAGAGAGATAGAATCAAGGCCGAAATAAGAGAGGCGGACGAGCGAACCTCCTTTTCTGCCTATGCCCGCAGATGCGTGTATGCCGGCACCTCTCTTGCTCGCTCTATCCTCGGCACGGCGGGTACTGTTAGCCGAATTACAGCGAGGCGACTTGAGGGATACCGTGGGCGCATAATTAGTGACAGAAATGTCTTCCTCTACCTGTGCGGCAGATGGGAGGACAGCTATGCCGATTATCTTGCTTCTCTGTTTGGCAAAAAGCAGATAGCCTCGTCCCCTCTTGTAGAAAACAATGCCCCTGTTCCCGAGAATTTTAGCCACCGTGGTCCCCTTGTTTTTCACAAAAGAGCGACCTTCACCAAGATACGCATCGGTTTTGATATAGATATGTCCGAGGTTAAAGCACCCGAGCTCGACCTGTTGCACGATATGATTTTTGGCGGCAATGGTAGTCCTATGTTTACCGAGCTATCCGAAAAAATGGGACTGTTCTACGAGATAGATAGCGCCACCGAGAGATACAACAACATAGCATCCCTCCACTTCTCCTTCGAGATTCGCGGGGCAAAGCTCTACGAGGCGCTTACAAAAACCATAGAGCTTCTTCGCCGCTTTAAGACCGAGGTCCAAAGCGAGGAACGTCTTATGCGTGTAGGATATGTGGAGGGGGCGGATGTCCTGCTTGATGACCCACACGAGCTTGCCTTTACCTTCGCTTACGAGAAGCATATTGCAGGAGCCGACTACACGAGCCTTGAGGATAGAAAGCGGGCATACGCCTCGGTTAGCGCCGAGAGGCTTAAAGATGTGGCTCGTCTGGTCTTGCGACCCGAGGGGGCGACAGTTGTCGTCTATGGCGACAAGACAAAAATCGACCCGTCAAAAATCAAAGAGATAATAAACACCCTTTGACAGTTGTAAGGATACCGGCACGTAAAATGGCACAAAAGATGTGTGGTAAAGCCGCGCATAATTTAACACGGGTGGCATCTAATTCTTAAAATAGCGCCCAGCACCTTACGGATAAAAACAAAACAAGAGCAGGAGAAAGTTCTCCTGCTCTTTTTTAAAATGCAAATAATTGTTGTCAAATATCTGTTACGCAACTATTTAAGCCAGCGATTATTGCTGTTCGGTGGTCGCCGAGAGGTGCTTGAGGTATGCGTTGATAAAGCCGTCAATCTCTCCGTCCATAACCGAGTCAATATTGCCCTCCTCATAGCCTGTACGAGTGTCCTTTGCCAATGTATAGGGCATAAATACATAGCTTCGAATCTGGCTACCCCATTCGATATTTGCCTTGTTGCCCTGGATATCCTCGATTCTGTCCAGCTTTTCTCTAATCTTAATCTCCATAAGCTTTGCACGGAGCATCTTCATAGCAGTTTCCTTGTTTTGGAGCTGGCTTCTCTCGGTCTGGCATCCTACTACGATACCTGTGGGCTTGTGCACGATACGAATAGCCGAGTCGGTCTTGTTGATGTGCTGACCACCCGCACCGCTCGAACGGTGGGCGGTTATCTCCAGGTCTGCCTCATTGATAACAATAGTATCATCATCCTCAAACTCGGGCATAACCTCTACCGAGGCGAAGGATGTGTGTCTGCGTCCCGAGGAGACGGAGGGCGATACTCTTACAAGTCTGTGCACTCCGTTTTCGCTCTTGAGGTAGCCGTAGGCATTCATTCCCTCTATCATTATAGTTGCTGATTTAAGGCCTGCTTCGTCGCCGTCGAGCCAGTCTACCAGCTTGACATTAAAGCCGTGAGCCTCACCCCACCTTACATACATACGGTAGAGCATACTTGCCCAGTCCTGCGCCTCTGTTCCGCCCGCACCGGGGTGGAAGGAAAGGATGGCATTGTTTCTGTCATAAGGACCGCAAAGGAGAACCTCGATTCTCTTCTTCTCTGCCTCGCTCTCGATAAAGTCGGTCTCTGAAACCACCTCTTCCACCGAGTCCTCGTCGTTTGCCTCTATCGCCATTTCGCAAAGAGCATACGCATCTTCAAGACGAGAGCAGAGCTCGTGATAACTCTCAACCTTGTCACGAAGCTGCTTTATCTCGCGGAGTATTCTCGACGAACGGTCTGCATCATTCCAGAAGTCCTGTACCACCGTTTCGCGTTCAAGCTCGTTGGCTCTTTCGGTGCATTCATCTATTCTTAACTGGTTGCCAAGCTCCTTAAGCACATCTTCAAGTGCACAGAGGCGTCTCTTGGATTCTTCAAGTGCAACTATCATTTATTTCTCCTATCTTCGTAAAGGGCATATTTTCACATTCTACATTATTTTATCACATTTTTTAATAAATGTAAAGGGGAAGTTTTTAAAATATATTGATTTTTAGTGGCAAATGTGATATACTATTACCGACAAAAAGCAAAATGCGAGGTAAATAAAATGAAAGTAACAAAAGATACGCTTATCGGCGATATTCTTGACTATGATGTAGAAACTGCTCGTTTCTTCTTTGAGATTGGTATGCATTGCCTGGGTTGCCCTCATTCCAGAGGCGAGTCCATTGAGGATGCTTGCCTTGTACACGGCACCGATGCCGACGCTCTTGTAAAGAAGATTAACGAGTTTCTTGCGAGCAAATGAGTAATACCACCGTTCTCGGACAGAGACTTGCGTCGGTGGCACAACAGGTGAGGGAGGGAGCTGTGCTTGCCGATATTGGCACTGATCACGGTTACCTCCCCCTCTTTTTGCTTAAGTCCGGTAGGATAGCGACCGCTCATCTATGTGATATAAACGAAGGACCGCTTAACTCTGCGCGCTCAAACCTTATGGCAGAGGGTCTTTCTGACAAGGTGGAGTTTCATCTGTGCGACGGTGCCGCGGTGTTGTCGGAGCTTGGCATTACCGACTATGTTATTGCGGGCATGGGTGGCGAACTTATAGCCGACATAATTAGCAAAGCCCCTCATATTTTTACCCCTGGTGTAAGGCTCATACTTCAACCTATGTCAAAGCAGGCACACTTAAGAAACTATCTTGCCTCTTCTGGGTTTGATATCCTTACAGAAAGATATTCCTTCGACGAGGGAAAGTACTATCTCTCAATAGTTTGCGAGTTTAGTGGCACCCCGTGTCAGCTTTCGCCCATAGAGGCCGAGCTTGGAGTCACCTCGGTTTTAAAAGAGGACAGGGAGTTCTACCTTGGCTACATAAGAGGCAAGGAGCGCTCGCTTAAGAAGACAATAGAGGGCAAGGCCCTTGGTGGAGTTGACTCCGCCTGCGAGAGCGCTATCCTTGAGGCAATAAGAGAAAAAATCAAAGAACATTAACTTGGAGGACAAGGCATTGACAGTACAGGAAATATATGAAGGTCTATGTGCGAGGATACCCGAGTCGCTACGCGAGGCGTGGGACAATGACGGACTTATGTGCTCGGCAGACACCAATACCGAGGTTCGCCGTGCGCTCGTTACCCTTGATGTTACCGAGGAGGTAGTGGACTATGCTATTAAGTCGGGAATGAACTTGATACTTTCGCATCACCCTCTTATATTCAGGCCCATAGGAGCCGTCACCGAGAATGACCACATAGCACGCAAGGTGATAAAGCTTATACAAAACAACATATCTGTTATTTCTCTTCACACCCGCGCGGACAAGGTCGAGGGTGGTGTGAATGATATACTTGCCGATATTATTGGCATAAAGGATATACAGCCCTTTGGCGAGGGCGACCTTGGTAGAATAGGCACACTTGACGAGGAGCTGTCTATGGAGGACTTTTCCTATATGGTCAAGGACCTGCTTGGCTGTGACAGTGTGCGTGTTGCCGACGCCTATATACCTGTATCCCGCGTTGCTATGGTTGGTGGCGATGGCAAGGACTTTGTTAAGGATGCGCTTTTGTCGGGTGCTGATACCTACATCTCTGGCAGAATTAGCTACAACGTGATGGAGGAGGCGGTCGAAATGGGCATCAACCTTATCGAGGCGGGTCATTTCTTCACCGAGCAGCCCGTGACCACATTCTTCCAGTCGCTTCTTAACCGCCTTGACCACAGTATGTATATAGAAGTGATTAGCTCCAACAACATCAAAAGCATTTAACACCCACCCGTGTTAAATTAAATGTCAACAAAGCAGGTGTTACACGATATAGTGTAACACCTGCTTTTCTTTGAATAATGTAAAGAACTGTTTACTAAATCCGAATTTGCATCGGTTCTTTAATCTCCCTCGCATAGCATGAAAAACAAATGCCTATAAGCAATGAAACCTTAAAACTCCCGAATCCCCTCGAGTATCTTGTCGATTTTCTTCCTTGTAACCGTGCTTGGCAACCACATAGGCAGGCGCATCTCACCCTCACATAGCCCCATTTTCATCAGGGCGTATTTTATCGGCGCAGGATTTGTTTCCAAAAACAAGGATTTTATAATAGGAAGCATGCCGTGTTGAATTTTTAATGACTCTCTAATGTTTCCTGCAAAGAACTCTTTACATAATTTCACCGTTTGTCTGGGGCATAGGTTGGAAACAACCGAAACCACACCCATACCTCCGAGAGAGAGGCAGGGATATATCTGGCTGTCGTTTCCCGAGTATAGTGCTATGTCAGGGATAAGCGATGCAAGCTCCACCAGCCTGTCTGTGGAGTCGCTGGCCTCTTTTATTGCTACAATGTTCTCTATTTCTTTCAGTTTAAATAGTAAATTTATTCCAAGATTTATCCCGGTCCGTGATGGCACATTGTAAAGCATTATAGGTAGCGAGGTTGACGAGGCAATTTTCCGAAAGTGGTTGTATAGACCCTCCTCCGTGCCCTTGTTGTAATATGGTGTCACTACGAGCAAACCGTCGCACCCCACCTTTTCTGCCTCTTTGGTGTGCCTGATACTCGCACGCGTGTCGTTAGTCCCTGTTCCTAAAACAAGCTTCACTCTCGAGTTTATTATGCGCTTTGCCTCGCGAAAGAGCGAATACCTCTCTACGTCGGTTAGTGTTGCCGCCTCGCCTGTTGTTCCTCCTATTATTATCGCGTCCACCCCTGCCTCGATTTGCCTCTCGATGAGCCGCTCCAGCGCCTCGTAATCTATCTCTCCTTTATGTAGCGGTGTGACAAGCGCTGTCCCCACCCCGCGAAAAATGACCTCTTTCATCCTTACCCTCCTATATTTTTTGATAATGTATTGCAAAATATTTTGTTTTAAGTTATAATCAAATAGATTGGTGTGCCTTTTATATTCTATTCAGCACATCCCTTAATGTTTCAACAAATTATCGATAGGTAGAAAAATGGAAAAAATATTAGAAACTATTACTAATGAAAGGGTAAGCACCGACCTTGTAACCCATGACTTTTATTACGACCTGCCAGAAGAATTGATAGCGCAGTTCCCCTCACAAGAAAGGGATTTGTGCCGTCTTATGGTACTCGATAGGGTGACAGGTGCGGTAAGCCACCGCGTTTTCCGTGATATTATAGACTATTTGCGTCCGGAGGATATGCTGGTTGTAAATTCCTCGAAGGTAATTCCCGCCAGGCTCATTGGCATAACCGACAAAACCGGCTCACCTATGGAGCTCTTGCTCCTGCGCGCTCTTGAGAGTGGCGAGTGGGAGACACTTGTTCGCCCTGGCAAAAGGGCAAAGGTTGGCGCATCCTTCAGCTTTGGCGATATTCTCCACGCTACCGTAACCTCGATAGTTGACGGTGGAAATCGTACGGTTAGATTTGAGTACGACAAGGAAAAGTATTCCTCTATCTACGAGGTGCTCGACATAGTTGGAAACATGCCCCTCCCTCCCTACATAACCAAAAAACTCGAGAACAAGAGCGACTACCAGACTGTCTATGCAAGAGAAGAGGGCTCTGCCGCAGCACCTACCGCAGGCTTGCATTTCACCGAGGAGCTTCTTGAACGCATAAAGGCCAAGGGTGTAGGCTATGGCGAGGTTACTCTCCATGTGGGGCTTGGAACCTTCCGTCCCGTTAAGGTCGAGAGTATAGAAGAACATCTCATGCACGGTGAATACTTCCACATAGATGATGAGGTTGCAAGAGAAATAAACGAGCGCCGCGCTAATGGTGGCAGGATAATAGCCGTAGGCACCACCTCGGCAAGAGTGCTCGAGAGTGTATCCACTCCCGATGGTATAGTCCATCCCATAAGCGGTGAAACATCCATATTTATCTACCCAGGCTACAGTTTCAAGGCAGTGGATGCCCTGATAACCAATTTCCACCTCCCCGAAAGCACCCTAATAATGTTAGTAAGTGCCCTGGCTGGTAAAAATAATGTTATGACCGCTTACAATACAGCAGTAGAAGAGAGGTATCGTTTCTTCTCCTTTGGCGACGCTATGCTGATTGTATAAAATCCGCAATACTGCGTTAAAGCTTCGACTTGTCGCCCTCGACGTAGGTAACTACGCCGTCGGGCTTCGCGCGCGTTTCGCCTTGTCTTGCGAATTTTCTACTAACCAGCATAATTGTCTTATATAGCATTAGCTTTGCGAGCGCTATGCTGATTGTATAAATTGTGCAATACATCGTTAAACCTTCGTCTTGCAGCTCTCGCCGTAGGTGACTACGCCGTCGGGCT
>JAZSMN010000114.1:0-2452 GCA_045535925.1 Eubacteriales bacterium | reverse complement strand
GCCATCGCGCTTTAAAATGAGGCAGACCGGCATATTCCACTTATCGAGGTTAACGATAGACGCACCGTCATCAATCTCAAGAAGTCCCATATCGCGAAGCTTTTGTACCTGTGCGGGCATCTTGTCTGTATAGAAGCTCTCGCCCTTGTAGGAGTCGAACTCTATACCAAGAAGCTCGTAGGTCTTCTTGTATTCTTCAAGGCTAACAGCAACAAACCACTTCCAGAGTGCGATGTTTTCCTCGTCGTTGTTTTCAAGCTTCTTGAACTCGGCACGCGACATGTCTGCAAGGTCGGAGTGCTTAGGTGTGCCCTCGGGCTTGCCCTCTACACTCGCCTTTTCTTCATCGCCAATAGCGTTGTTGATACGGACATAGAGCTTTACAAGCTCGTCTACACCACCTGCCTCAATCTCTTCCTTGTTGCCCCAGAGCTTGTAGGCAAGAATAAGCTTACCAAACTGGGTACCCCAGTCGCCAAGATAGTTAATGCCGACGCACTTGTATCCTGCGAACTCGTGCAAGAGCTTTAAGGAGTGACCTATAACAGTAGTGCCAAGGTGTCCTATATGGAAGGGCTTTGCCACATTGGGCGAGGAGTAGTCGAGGACTACGGTTTTGCCCTGTCCATTCATAGGCGAGCCGTAGCTATCACCAAGAGTCATTACATCATCTACCACTCTGTGGGCAAAGGTGGTGGGATTGATTTTGAAGTTAAGATATCCGTTTACAGCACTTACCGACGCGAACTCGTCGCAAGAAATACCTCCAGCGAGAATTTCGGCAATCTGCACGGGGGAGCGACGAAGCGACTTGGAAAGACGGAAGCAAGGAAGGGCGATATCTCCCATACTTGTGTCAGGGGGATACTCCAGCATTCCAAAGATATCGTCTGCCGAGAGGATGCCCTCTCCAAACTGATTTTCGATACATTTCGCCAGCATATCGGCGGTTGTCTTCTTTAATTTAAGCATTTTCTTACCTCTATAACGAATTACTCATCTTGACATATTTTCTGTCCCCTATTTCGCCCTTGACCAGGGTAAGAGGAACAAAGGTGTGCATATTTAAGGCATAGGCCATAGCCGTCTCGATGCCTCCCTCGACATAGAACTCGCCCTCGATTTCAAAGGCGGTCACAGGAGGCGGGGTCTCGCCGCGCTCGATTATATCGGTGCACTCGAGCATCTTCTCATTGTCAAATCCGTCCTCGGAAAAGTTGAGTCTTTCGGGGGATATGTAACAGATTTTTCTATCCCTATTTTCCTTCCACTCTCCAAAGGCGGTTATAATCAGGCCTGCTATCTCCTCGGGGGTGGCATAGGTGGTATCGACAACCAAGGAATAGTTGAACAGGTCCTTTATATCAACACCATACTGCTCGGAATATCGCTTTTGCTCGCTCTGCCTGCGCGCACGGGTATCGGCGATGGTCCCCTCGAGGGTCAATGCGTGCTCGCCCTTGCGATTTGCATTCATAATACGGAGGGCACTTGTCTCTATATCGGTGGAAAGATAGACCTTGAAGGTGCCGGGGGTGAAGTGCCAAGCCATACGCGAGTCTATAATCAAGAGCCTGTCCTCTTCGCCAAGACGGACAAGGCCGTCATCTATCTCGTTGTCAATCTCGGGGTGGGTTTCCATATACTGGTTAAGCTCTACAACAGTCATACCCATACGCTCGGCAATAGAGCGAACTATCGAGCCTGTGGAGTAATACTCTGCACCAAGGGCTTCGATAAGTATACGAGATACCGTACTTTTTCCGCTACCGAGGTCGCCCGCAAGCGAAATCTTGTCCTTCATACCTATCTCCTTTTTGCTAAAAATTTAACTTTATAATTATATACTATATATTTTGAATTGTCAAGAGCGAAAAGGTGCTTTTTACAGATTTAAGAAAAATTTCCTCTATATGAATAAAAGCCGGGATGAGGGTAAAAATATGAGCATCAACAGGAAAGGAAAAATATCTATGGAAAACAAATTTAAATTTAAAGACAATCCCACTATGCAAAGGATTGTCTATGCCGCTGTTATAGTTATACTCTGCGTTAGTGCAATTGTTATTGGTATCGTTGCGGCGGCGTCCAAGAGCAAGGACAACACTCCCCCCATCGACGAGCCACCTATCGGCAACGAAGGTGGAGATAACGGGGGCGGCAACGAAGGTGGTGATAACGGGGGCGGCAACGAGGAAACACCCGATGGCGGAAACGAAACCCCCAAGCCCCAAAAGCCCCTCGCCTTTGTAAGCCCGGTAGTTGGCACGGTGACAAAGCACCACGACCTGGATACACCTGTCTTTTCGCTTACCCTCGGTGCGTGGAAAATCCATAGCGGTATAGACATAGAAACCGAGGAGGGTGCCGTAGTGTATGCGGCAGAGGACGGCACTATCTCGAAAATCTACAACGACCCGATGCTCGGTTACACGGTGGAGATAACCCACAG
>JAZSMN010000028.1:0-9150 GCA_045535925.1 Eubacteriales bacterium | reverse complement strand
TAAAGAAGATCCTTCGCTCTACCAGCAAGGAGGATAGGGAGGTTATCAACAGGCTTTTGCGCTATGGCAGTGATACTGCAGGTGCAATGATGACAACCGAGTATGTACGCTTTATCCCCGACATGACTGTTGGAGATGCGCTTGCCCATATTCGCAAGGTCGCTATCGACAAGGAAACTATCTACACCTGTTATGTCACCGACCGCCAGCGCCACCTGATTGGTATAGTCACCGCCAAGGCGCTGCTTCTCTGTGATGCGAACACCCCACTCGAGGATATAATGGAGGAGAACGTGGTGTTTGCAAAGACGGGCGACGACAAGGAGGAGGTTGCACTTCTCTTCGACCGTTATGGATTTATAGCCCTACCTGTTGTTGACAGCGAGCTTCGTCTTGTCGGTATAGTTACCGTCGACGATGCGATCGATGTCATTCGTGAAGAGACCGAAGAGGACTTCGCAAAAATGGCAGGTATTACCCCCACCGAAACCACATATCTAAAGACCTCGGTTTGGACTATATTTAAGTCGAGAATCCCCTGGTTGCTCCTTCTTATGGTCTCCGCCACCTTCTCGAGCACTATCTTGAACCGATTCGAGAGCCTGTTGCCTGTTGTTTTGATTCTTTTTGTCCCCATGCTTATGGACACGGGCGGAAACTCGGGCGGCCAAACCTCGGTCACCGTTATTCGTAGCCTATCGCTTGGCGAGATAGAGTATTCTGACCTGTGGCAAGTAGTGTTCAAGGAGTTGAGAGTTGGTCTGCTTGCGGGTCTTTCGCTTGGTGTTGTTGCCTTCGGCAAAATAATGCTCGTCGACCGTCTTTTAATGGGCAACGAGGATGTAACTGTAACAGTTGCCGTTGCTGTGGCGCTGTCTTTGGCGATAACCGTGGCCGTATCCAAGCTTATCGGAGCACTTCTGCCTATCGGTGCAAAGCGTATCGGCTTTGACCCCGCGGTAATGGCTTCGCCATTCATCACTACGGTAGTGGATGCGGCATCGCTACTTCTCTACTTCGCTATCGCAGCTTATGGCTTTGGCCTTGCACTTTAAAACTTAGAAAGCGTGATGCTCCTCGGAGCATCACGCTTTCTTGCCGAAAAAATGACCACATTATTTTATATATCACGTCCTTTTTTAGCCATACTGACAATTTTGTCTATTTTTATATATTTGTATTGACTTTGCTAATTTAAAGTGATAATATTATAAATCGATATAAGACTACTTGTTATAGCCTTATCAATATGTTCATATAAGAAAGAAGGCGATTTTGGTGAATACATCCACCGTTTTAATCTCTTTGTCTATTGCGCTTTTGGCAGGACTTTTGCTCTCAAGACTTGCAAAAATATTCCAACTTCCCGCCGTTACCGCATACCTTATCGCGGGTATCCTCGTCGGTCCCTTTGTCCTTGGAAAGATAGGCATTGAGGGAATAGGATTTACCTCTCTTGAGATTGTCGAGCATTTCGGCATCCTCTGTGACCTGGCACTCGGCTTTATAGCATTCGCTATTGGCAACGAGTTTAGAGTCTCCCAACTTAAAAAAATAGGTAAGCAGGCGACTATAATTGGTATTTTGCAGGCGGTTGTTACAACGCTGTTGGTTGACGCTGTGCTTATAGGCCTTTCCTTCGTACTTCCCGAGGGAGTTCTTCCTCTCCCTGTGGCTATCGTGCTTGGTGCGGTTGCCGCCGCTACCGCTCCCGCCGCAACCCTGATGGTTGTCAAGCAGTATAAGGCAAAGGGCCCACTTACAAATATACTTCTTCCCGTCGTTGCTCTTGATGATGCCGTTGGTCTTGTGCTGTTTGCCATCTCCTTCGGTGTTGCGAGATCTCTTGGATCGGGCAATGCAAACATCCTGTCTGTGGTGCTTGAGCCTGTGCTTGAGGTCGTGCTCTCGCTCCTTCTCGGTGCTGTTCTTGGCTACCTGTTCCACCTCACCGAGCGCTTCTTCCACTCCAGATCCAAGCGTATGGCGGTCTCGGTCACCTTTGTTATGGTTGCCGTCGCTATTTCCAGTCTTGAGGGCTTGCATATTGGCGAGGTTCATATCGCCTTTTCTCCGCTTCTTACCTGTATGATGCTTGGCACCGTCTTCTGCAATGTCTGTGACTTCTCCGAGGAACTTATGGACAGGGTTGACAGATGGACCGCGCCCTTGTTCATCCTATTCTTTGTTCTTAGCGGTGCAGAACTTGACTTCAATGTTTTCACCAACGGTTGGGTTATCCTCGTAGGTGTCGTATATATCCTGTTCCGCTCGATTGGCAAATATGTCGGTGCATTTGGTAGCGCCAAACTTTCTAAATGCGAGCCGAACATCGTAAAATACCTCGGCATCACCCTCCTTCCCCAGGCGGGTGTTGCGCTCGGAATGGCAAGCAAGGTGTCCTCCTCGGGTATCCCTGGGGCAGAGATTGTTGTAAACATCACTCTCTTTGCCGTGCTTGTTTATGAGATTTGCGGTCCCTTCCTTACCAAACTTTCTCTTCTCAAGGCGGGCGAGATTAACCCCGAACAGAGAAATAGCGCAAGAGATGCGCACAGGGCAAAGATGGCGGCCGAGAGCGAGCAGTTGGCTATGGATATCCCCGCCACCCCCGACACAGTAGCCCCCGACTCTGCCGAAACTCTTTCAGAAAGCAACTAAAATCACTCTAAAAAGGAGTAGGATATGGAACTTTGGGATATATATGACAGAAATCACCTCCCCACAGGTCGCACCCACGAGCGAGGCAAGCCTCTTGCCGAGGGGGACTATCATATGACGGTGCATATCGCAATATTCTCCACCGATGATAGGCTCCTGATACAACAGCGCACGTGGGACCGCGCATCCTTTGCGGGAATGTGGGACATTTCCTGCGCAGGCTCGGTTCTTGCTGGAGAGGATAGTGCTATGGGTGCCCACCGTGAACTTATCGAGGAACTCGGTCTTGACCGAGATTTCACCTCTGTTCGTCCCCATATGACAATAAATTATACCAACGGCTTCGGGCACTATTATCTTATTACCGAGGACGTGGATATCGATAGCCTCACCTTGCAAAAGAGCGAGGTCGCCGCGGTGAAATATGCCACCCTTGATGAGATTAACGAGCTACTTGAAAACGGTAAATTTATCCCCTATTACGAGACATTTATTCCCTTCCTCTTCGATTTGAGGAAGAGATATTCTACCCACAACACATAACAAAAAGACACGGATGACACCCTCATACAGGGCACGCATCCGTGTCTTTCATTAATAGTTATATAGCGACAGCAACTGCCCAATTTCAAGATTTCAAGGCTGTTACTTCTCGCTAAACATATCCTTACCCACCCCGCAAAGCGGGCATTCAAAGTCCTCGGGAAGATCCTCAAATTTTGTACCGGGAGCTATACCGTGCTCAGGAGCACCTGCTTCCTCATCGTATTCCCAGCCGCAAACATCACATACGTACTTTTTCATACTATTCCCCCTTGTTTTAGTTTTATTATATACTTTGTTTTTTGGTTTATTCTAATTAATGGCAAAAGCTTTTATGGAAAACCGCCTTCGCCTTTTTATTTGCACAGCTCTCTTGCAAGAGTGTCAATAGCGTTCTCGCTTTCTTTATTGAGAGCCGAAAGAATTTTTACCCCCGACTCGGTGTAGGCGAGGTTTTTAGACCCCTCAAGCATTCCTCTCATTACCTTTGTAGCAAGGGGCGCCCAAGTTCCGTTTTCAATAAAAGCGACCGTCCTGTTCGAGTAATTTCTCTCGGTCAGATGATTTATAAACTCACGCATAAAGGGGAATATACCCGCGTTATAGGTGGTTGTCGCGAGGACGAGTTTAGAGTATTTAAAAGCATCCGCAACCGCGAGGTTAATGTCGCACCTTGCAAGGTCGTGTATTACTACGTTTTTACAGCCGTATTCCCATAGTTTTTGAGAGAGCAAAATCGCCGCCTTTTTCGTGTTGCCGTATATTGAGGTATAGGCAATTACCACGCCCTCCTCCTCTGGTCTATATGATGACCAGGTCAAATAGAGGTTAATATAATGCGAAAGATTTTCAGAAAGTGCAGGGCCGTGCAGAGGGCAGATAGTCTTTATATCAAGCCCCGCCACTTTTTTCAAGAGATTTTGTACCTGCGCGCCGTATTTTCCGACTATTCCAATATAATATCTTCTCGCCTCGTCCGCCCAGGGCTCGTCGGTGTTAATCTTTCCAAATTTCCCAAACGCGTCGGCAGAGAACAGTATCTTGTCAAAAGCGTCATAGGTCACTATAACCTCGGGCCAATGCACCATAGGTGCGGTAAAAAATGTGAGGGTGTGTTTGCCGAGTGAGAGGGAAGAGCCATCGGTGACTACAATTTTCCTCTCGTCAAACCCCTCGCCAAAGAAGTTGTTCATCATAGAAAAGGCCTTCTCGGAGGCTATAATTTGTGCCTCGGGATAAGTCTTTATGAAGTTTACTATATTTGCCGAGTGGTCTGGCTCCATATGTCCGACTATGAGATAGTCAGGCTTCCTTCCACCCAAGACGGTTTTAACATTTTCGAGCCACTTTTCCGTGTATGCAATATCAACCGTATCGACTACGGCAATCTTATCGTCTAAAATAATATATGAATTGTAGGAAATACCGTCAGGCACAGGATACTGCCCCTCAAAGAGGTCTATCTTGTCATCCTGGACCCCTACGTATTTTATGTCATTTGTTATAAACATCGGTCGCTTCTCCTTTTTTGTTAAGCGCGTCAATTACCTCACCGTAAGTATATAGAGAGCCGAGGCATACAATAGACATGTTTTCCTTTTCCGCCTCTATAATTGCAAGTTTCAGAGCCTCGCCAATACTTTCGCACGGGGTGGCGCTTACACCGTTTTTTATGAATATTTTTGCATACTCTGTGTTAAGCAGCGCACGTGGGTTGGAGGGGGTTATGGTATAGGCTTTTTTTGCAACCGAGGCGATTTCTGTGCCTATGTATTCGTAATCCTTGTCTGCGAGCACTCCGCTTACGGCAAGCACCCTCTTTGCCCCAAAATACACCTTGATACTCCGAACGGCCGCGCTTACCCCCTCGGGATTGTGCGCTCCGTCGAAGATTATAAGAGGGCTCTTTGAAATAATCTCAAATCTTGCAGGCCATTTTGCCTTTGCAAGACCCTCTTTTACACACTCCTCGGGGATATCAAATCCCTTGCCTCGAAGTATATCAATAGCCGACAACACCAAGGACGCATTTCTCGGCTGATAAGAGCCTAAAAGAGAAATGTGCATACCCGTGTGAGATTTAAAGTCAAATTCCGTGCCAAAAAGGTTGGATTGTGCAATTTTTAGGGCGGAGTAGTCAACCTCGTAGTAAGGCGAGCCGACCTCCTTTGCCCTTGCCTTGATAACCTCTCTTGCCACCTCGTCCTCGCCACCGTATATCACAGGGGCCGAGGGCTTTATTATCCCCGCCTTTTCACCGGCTATCTTCTCGATAGTATCACCAAGAAAGGCAGTGTGGTCGAGGGATATACCCGTAATAACCGAGAGCAGGGAAGTGCCTATTATATTCGTCGAGTCGAGCCTGCCACCCATTCCGCACTCCAGGACAACCACATCCACAGCCATTCTCCTAAAGTATTCGAAGGCGATAACGGTTATCAGCTCAAACTCGGTGGGCCTGTCCTCCATCGCATCTGCGTGGGGGCGAATTTCTTCGGTAATTTCGGCAAGCAACTCGTCGGCTATCGGCTCGCCACCGACCTGCATCCTCTCGTTAAAGCGCAAAATATAGGGCGAGGTGTATGTTCCTACTTTTAGACCGGAGGCCATAAGCACCGAGGACATCATCGAGCAAAAGGAGCCCTTACCATTAGTTCCTGCCACGTGTATAAACTTTAGGCTGTCCTGGGGGTTTCCCATTCGTCTACACAGCTCGTTTGTCCTCTCGAGCCCCGGTTTGCAAAATGTCCAGCTTATACCGTGTATATATTCAAGAGCTTCTTTGTAGGTCATCATTTTGCCCCCCTCTTATCTATGTCATCTATCAAACGGCTAAAGTATTTGCTTTTTAAGAGCAGACAAATTAAAACAATCTCAAAGGGCGCAATAACCAAATACATCGGTATTCTCCACAGCACCGCCCAGCCATAAAAGGCAAAAAGTCCAATAGGCTTCACAATCATCGAGCCCACAATGTGTGCCACACCGCCAGAGAGCCAGATTTGCAGATTGCCCCTCTTTTTCACGAAGTATTTTGCGACAATTCCCGATATTGCCCCCACAAGCAGGGCACCGAGTGTAACTATAAGGTTTGGAGGATAGACCTGTCCCGATAGCAGATAACTAACCAGGTCGCTCGCAACACCCACAGCCCCGCCAACCACAGGACCAAAAATTACCCCTGATAGAATTATTGGCAGATTTTCAAAGGTTATGCGAAAAAGTCCACCACCAAAGTTTAATACACTCTTACAAAAAATGCCGATAATAACGCTCATCGCCACCAGCATTGCCGCCAGCGTCAGACTTTTAATGTTCTTAAAAAGCATAAAAAAATACCTCCCTTTACAGACTACATCTTCTGCACCAAGGGTGGTATCCAATATATAGAAAGGGTGAAAAAACACCCCCTCCGGGATATTCGATGGCAACAGTGGGATGCGAAAGACATACCGCAAGCCTCTCGGCTTTTCGTCCCCGTGACAACTCCCCGTCCACTGGGCACTATACGCATATCTTCCTACTCTGTTTGTATGCAACCCTATTGTACCACATAGTCTCCCTCTTTTCAATACCCAATATGTATTTTATTTAAACATAATTAAATGAAGAAACTAAACCATTCAGACTCCTTGTGAGTAGCTGGAGCAATTTTAACGACAGTAACATTATTAATGCATATCAGATAAGTCAATTCAATCATTTTTAAAAAAATGATTGAATTGACTTGACAAATTTCGTTATTGAATGTATAATTAATAATGTATAAAACTATATAATTTTAAAGCTTATAAGGTGGTTAAATGAGAAACTACAGCTATAATGATAAATGGAAACAACTACTCACGCCGGAGATAGTTGCTTTGCTTACAAAAATACACGAGTATAAAGGCGAACAAAACAATTTTATTGGAGCAACAAAAGATGCAATGTTGTATCTCGTTGAAATAGCAAAAATACAAAGCACCGAAAGCTCAAACAAAATTGAAGGCATCTTTACATCAAGCGAAAGGCTTACAAAGATACTGAAAGACAAAACCCGACCTTCAAATAGAAGCGAGCAAGAGATTGCTGGTTACCGTGATGTTCTTGGTTTAATTCACGAGAGCCATGATTATATACAGATTAAGCCCAATATGATTTTGCAGCTCCATAAAATGCTTTATAAGTATGGTGGTGCCGAAGGCGGTGTGTATAAGTTCAATGACAACGAGATTCAGGAAGAAGACGAGTTGGGAAATAAGAGAACTCGCTTTACTCCTGTGCCAGCTTGGGAAACTTCTGATGCTATGGAGCGGCTTTGTCGTGCACTTGATGAAGCGTGTGCAGACCCTGAAATTGATCCACTTATCATAATTCCTATGTTTATCCTCGACTACCTTTGCATTCACCCGTTTAGCGATGGAAATGGAAGAATGAGTCGTCTATTAACCCTACTTCTTCTTTATAGATCTGGTTATATTGTAGGAAAGTATATCAGTATAGAAAAAGCTATTGAACAAACCAAAGAAACTTATTACGAAGCGCTTGAAGATAGCTCTTACGGTTGGCACGAGAATGAAAACGACTACGGTCATTTCGTAAGATATATGCTCGGCATTGTCCTTGGAGCTTACAGAGAGTTCAAAGATAGGGTACAAATCGTAGTAGAAAGCGGATCGTCTAAAACAGAGCGCGTACGTGACGTTATAAAAAACACCATAGGAAAGATCACAAAATCAGAAATCCTTAAAGAGTGCCCCGATATCAGCGACATTACCGTGCAAAGAGCCTTGGCTGACCTTCTCAAAAACGGGGAAATAACAAAAATTGGTGGCGGTAGATACACATCTTATATTTGGAATGGAGACTAAAAAATGATTACAGGCGAACTTAAAAATAGAATTGACGGACTCTGGGACGTGTTTGCGGCAGGAGGGCTTGTTAACCCCCTCGATGTTATTGAACAGGTGACTTACCTTATGTTCATTCGCGACCTTGACGACACTGACAACCTTCGTGCCAAGGAAGCAGTAATGCTCGGACTTCCTCACAAGAGCATCTTTGCAGATAAAGTCAAGGTGGGCGACCGAGAGATAGACGGAAGTCAGCTTAAGTGGTCGACCTTCCACGATTTCCCAGCGGGTAAGATGTACTCAACTGTTCAAGAGTGGGTGTTCCCGTTTATCAAAAATCTGCACGACGATAAAGATAGCGCATACTCCAAGTATATGGATGATGCAATCTTCAAGATTCCCACACCACTTCTTCTTGATAAAATAGTAACCATTCTTGACGATATCTATGCTCAAATGGCACAAATCAAGGATAGTGATATCCGCGGCGATGTGTACGAATATTTGCTTTCCAAGATATCGCAGTCTGGTCTCAACGGTCAGTTCCGCACCCCTCGCCACATCATTCGTATGATGGTGGAGCTAATGGACCCTAAGGCGGATGAAATAATTTGTGACCCTGCGTGCGGCACTTCGGGATTCCTTGTTGCCGCAGGCGACTACCTTAAGGAAAAACGGAAAGAGGAAATCTTCTTCCACAGACAGAAGAAGGCACACTATATGAACGGAATGTTCCACGGCTTTGATATGGACAGAACTATGCTCCGCATCGGCGCAATGAATATGATGACGCACGGCGTGGACAACCCCTATATTGAGTACCGTGATAGCTTGTCCGACCAGAATCCCGACAAGGAGAAATATTCGCTGATTTTAGCAAATCCACCCTTCAAGGGTAGTCTTGATTATGATACCGTTTCTGCTGATCTCTTAAAGGTATGCAAAACCAAAAAGACCGAGCTTTTGTTCCTCGCGCTTATGCTTCGTATGCTCCGCGTGGGTGGTAGATGCGCAGTAATTGTTCCAGATGGTGTACTGTTTGGGTCTTCTACGGCACACAAGGCAATCAGAAAGGCTTTGATTGAGGATAACCGTCTTGAAGCCGTTATTT
>JAZSMN010000251.1:0-5283 GCA_045535925.1 Eubacteriales bacterium | reverse complement strand
AACTAGTTATTAAATTAATGGAATAGACAGTATTAAAACTTAAATACGGATAAAAAAAGAAGCGAGAAAACTCGCTTCCTTTTATGAATTAAATCCCTCTATTAGGGAAATGCGCTTGCTTGAATATCTGTATGCATTCTCAAAATCATACAGGTTTTTGTAGCAGTTGTCGATATCCGAGTAAACCGAGAACATAAAGAAGGCATCATAATCATAGTTACCGCGTGTCGCCTCGATTTCCAACAGTATATCCAAGGCATCCTTGTATTTTCTTTCGCGGATAAGCCTCTTTGCCTCCATGTGATTAAGGTAGGGAATATGTCTAAACTTATATTCACTATCTAGTGTCAGGTAGTGATATAGGTCTGCTTCGAGGTAATTATCCAGCCGTTTTTCAAACATAGAACTGTCAAACTCCAAGAGCGGAGCATTAAAGTTTGTACAAACCGCAAGATATAGGGGTGCGGTAAGTTCTATACGCTCTGTATCAAATATAGTTTTTTTAGAGTGTTCGAGCGCCTTTGTCAGGTTATCCTTCGCCTGGTTAAACGAGCCGCGCTTATAGTAAAAAATACCTATCTCAAAATAACAGTTTGCGCTAATATACTCAAGCTCGTTGTCTGTCTCTTGTAAAGACGAAATCAACTCAATACATCTGTCAAAACTCTTTTCACTATATAAAGAGTGTATCATTGCGATGCTTTCCGCCTTTTTGTAAAAGAACAGACTGGTAGTATCGCCAAGAAGATAGCCGATAGGCAGCTTTAGCTCTTTACAAATGTGCATAAGTGTGTCAAAAGAGGGGGTAGCCTTGTCGCTCTCGATAAGGCTAATCATATTCTTTGTTACCACCTTGCCACCGAGGTTTGACTGGGTTATACCAAGTGAAAGTCTTGCTTGTTTTATCTTTTCGCCAATTGTCATAATAACACCAATTCTTAAGATTTAGAATATAAACAGCGGCAGAATTCTCAAACCAGGTCTGCAAGAGGATTATTTTCTACCGCTTCCTCCAGGTTTCTGTTTACTACGTGGGTATAAATTTGTGTTGTGTTTAGCTGTTCGTGTCCGAGCACATCCTTGAGGACTCGTATGTCTACTTTACCGGATTGATACATCAAGGTTGCTGCTGTGTGACGAAGCTTGTGCACCGAGAGCCCCCTTGTGCCAAATCCCGCCATTTTCAGGTACTTGTACACTATATATTGCACGGTTTTTGCAGAGATCCTTTGCTCTCTACCACTTATGAAAAATGCGTGTGTAGACGAGGAAATATATTTTGGATCCAGCCTTACTCTTAAATATTCTATAACCGCATTTTGTGCCGCCTTATTTAGGTAAATAACTCGCTCTTTATTACCTTTACCAAGCACCTTGACAAAACTTAATTCGCTATCAAAGCTCTCTACATTGAGTCCAACCAGCTCGGCTAAACGCATACCCGTATTTAAAAACAGGGTAATCATAGCATAATCTCTGACTCTGGTTTTAGACTCTGTATCACTTTTCACGGTTTCAAGGAGCTTGACAGCCTCTTCCACCGTCATGTACTTAGGTAAACTTTGTTTTTTCTTTGGAGAGTCTATATTTGCAGTTGGGTCCACCTCGAGAATATGTTTTTTTGCCGTACACCAGCCAAAAAATGAGCGCAAAGCACTTAATTTTCGAAGCCTTGTATTTGCACAGTTGTTTCTGTCAAAACCGATATAAAGAAGGTAGTCTATAATAAACGAGGGATTGACATTTTTAATATCGCTCTCATCAAGGTCTATTATTGATATCTTCTTAAACTCATCTTGCGAAGGGTTAATGTCAAGTTTTTTTACCTTTTGAAAACGGAAAAAGGTGCGCAGGTCCAAAAGATATTCGCATACAGCCTTCTCGGAATTTCCCTTGATATTAGCCATATATCCCGCATACTCGCGTAATATGGGCGGAAAGGTCTTAAATTCATCGCTTTTAAGTGTTAGTACCGACATATCTTCCTCCTGTGTTTTCTACTTCTATTATACAAAATTTTTCGCCGATTTAGTGTATAAACTGTTAACAAATTCATTTTTATTGATTTTCCCACTATAAACAGGTGATTTGGAGGCATTTACCGATCTATTAAGCGCGGAATTTGAACGAGAAGTAAATATTTTGCGTTTTTTATTGTTTTTTTATTTATTTATGTTAAAATAATAGTATCGAATATTCGAAAGGGATAATTATGCGACTTATTAAAGAACATTTTTATGATATTGTCCGTCTGTACATATTTCAAATAGGTATAATGATCTTTTCAATATTCCTCTATATGCCTATTGGCCTTGTTGAGGATGAACAGGTGTTTACGACTATGAGACTTATAGCCTCTATCGGCTCTATGATCTTCTATTTCGTATTGATTTATACGATGATGTGGGAGATGGGAGCGAAGGATAAGTTAAAGATAGACGGCGGACGCCTCGAGCCCCAGCCTCAAAAGGGTTTTATTCTTGGCCTCTGTGCTTATGTTCCTAACTTTGTTCTCGGTCTTGTTGCCACAATTTTTGCCGCTCTTTGTGTAGGTGGCCTGGGTGTGGATATACAGAACACCTTTGCTATAATTTTCCTTATAACCGGTCTTCACGGCTCTATGTATCTTGGAACAATTCAGATGTTCAATCCTTTGCCTGTTGTAGGCGATGAGGTGAATTATACAAACTACTTGATTCAATCAATTTTGTATATCATAATACCTCTTCTCTCGGTTGCAGTAGCACATTTCTCCTACTATCTTGGCACAAAAGAAAAGAAGTTGTTTGGTTTTCTAACTAAATAAGTAATTATAAATATTTCTCCCCCATATACTTTCTTTGAAGATATATGGGGGTTTTTATGAAAATTTTATTTATCAATTTCAGGAAGTTTAGAAAAAGGGTTTTAAGACCCTTTGCTATAATATCACTGGTTCTTGCTACTATAATCCTTGGACTTTTTATTTTCGATACATATTTGTCCGACTCTGTGGCGGCCTCGAGTGATGTTGGCAAGGTAATTATCATTGACGCTGGCCACGGTGGGGAAGATCCTGGGGCAATAGGCGAGGGTAGTGTGTATGAAAAGGATTTAAACCTCGCTATTGCTATGCTCGTTGGCGAAAAACTAATCGAAAAGGGTTATACTGTCGTCTACACAAGGACAGAGGACAAAATGCTATATTCCCCTGAGGAAAATATCAAGGGGATGCGAAAGCTCTCCGATCTTAAAAACCGTGTTAAGGTGTCAGAGCAGTATCCCGATGCTATCTTCGTGAGCATTCATATGAACTCCTTTGGCAATTCTGTATACAGTGGCGCACAGGTTTACTACAATGCCAAAAATGGAGAGAGCCATATTCTTGCCGAAAAAATAAGAACCTCGATTGTAGCAGAGGCACAGCCGGACAACACAAGAGTTACAAAAGAAGGCAAGGGACTATATCTCTTGGAAAACAACCCAAACCCCGCGGTTATTGTCGAGTGCGGTTTTATGACAAACAGCGAGGAGCTTGCAAGACTTTTGGAAAAAGAATATCAAAATCAATTGTCTTTTGCAATTGTTTGTGGTATTATTAATTATATAGGAAATAAATAGGGATACAAGGAGCAGGAAGTTGAAAGCACCTAAACTGATATTCGTATGCCGTGAGTGTGGATATACACACCCAAAATGGCTTGGCAAATGCCCTGATTGCCAGTCTTGGAACTCCTTTGACGAAGAGGAAACACAGACAAAAGAGGCGGGCAGAAATACTCCCTCAGGAAATAGGGCAGAGAGATTTAATGATTTAGAAGTACCAGAGTATATAAGAACAAAGACGGGAATGGAAGAGCTCGACCGTGTGCTTGGCGGTGGACTTGTTGATAGCTCGGTGGTTCTCCTTTCCGGTGAGCCTGGAATAGGTAAGTCGACGCTCTTGCTTCAAATTTGCTCCGAGCTTGCCTCTTGCCGCAAGGTATTGTATGTTTCGGGCGAGGAATCCAAGGGACAGCTTAAAATGCGTGCCGACAGGCTGGCAATAAACGCGGATTCGCTCTATCTACTTACCGAAACCGATGTGGATTCGGTGCTTGACGAGTGCCAGAGATTAAAGCCCGATGTTATCATCATCGACTCTGTGCAAACTATGTCCAGCGGTAGATACACCTCGGCACCTGGAAGCATAACACAGGTAAGAGAAAGCTCGCTTGCCTTGATATCCTATGCAAAAAGCAATTCTGCGGCCGTTTTCCTCGTTGGTCACGTTAACAAAGAGGGCGGAATATCAGGCCCCAAGATTCTTGAGCATATGGTAGATGCCGTGCTATATTTTGAGGGCGAAAGAACCAATTCTTATAGAATTATCCGTGCTATCAAAAATAGATTTGGCTCTACCAATGAGATTGGTGTATTTGAAATGGGGGACAAGGGCTTGAAGGAAATACCTAATCCCTCAGAGGTAGTTATTGCCGAGCGCCCTAAAAATACAAGCGGCTCCTGTGCAGGCTGTGTTATGCAGGGCACAAGACCCATTATTACCGAGATTCAGTCGCTTGTTTCAAAGACTGTTTATCCTACGGGCAAAAGGGCGGCAGACGGCTTTGACCACAACAGAATGGGGCTTTTGATTGCTGTACTTGAAAAGCGTATGGGTCTAAAGTTCTACGAGAACGATGTCTATGTAAATGTTGCGGGTGGCTTGCATCTTGACGAGCCGAGCGCCGATCTCTCTATCGCTATGGCCCTTATTAGTGGTATAACAGATAGGGTAATTCCCGACAACCTTATTGCCTTTGGCGAGATTGGTCTATCCGGCGAGGTTCGCGCCGTTTCGCATATCGACTATCGAATTAAAGAGGCTGTGCGTCTTGGATTTACAAAAATCATTTTACCGATAAAGAATCTTTCCTCGGTTTCAAAGCTGCCAGTGGAGGTCGAGCTTGTGGGTGTTACAAACATTTACGAGGTCCTCGTGCATATGATGAAAAAGGGTTGAGGATAACCCGAAAATAGTACAATTATTACATAAAAAAATATTAAAGCGGTTGTTTTTGTTGCATATTAACAAAAATATACCGCTTTTTTCTACACCTGAGTGGGAATTTAATTCGCTAAAGCACCTTGAAAACAATGCTTAAATAATGTATAATTTATTTATGATGTTTATTAATTATTGCCAATAAACACAATGGATAATATAAGGAGAATTTTCAGTTATGGAAAAGGTTTCAACCAAAAGTATTCGTAATGTCGCGCTGTTAGGCCACAGTGGAGGTGGTAAGACCTCTCTTGCAGAGT
>JAZSMN010000027.1:0-7571 GCA_045535925.1 Eubacteriales bacterium | reverse complement strand
AATTGTCTTCCTAAGACCCGCTTGGCCTCCGACTTAAATAGCAATTTCGTTAGCCTCTTTGATAGCATTTATAGCAAATTCTGCATCTATCCTGTCATCGGGCAGGGAGTAGCCGGAGAGGTACTTTTCTATAGCGTCGCCCACAGTATCACAAAGCCCTCTCGCAACCAACAGGTTTCCGATATGCAGCTTGCCCACCGAGTCAAACCCGTCGAGGGTAGCAAGCTCCTCTTTGGTAAAAACTATGCCATAATTTTCCGAAAGATACTCGAGGCGCTTTTGCTTTTTTAGAAGTCTTTGGTTCCGTCCTTCTTCTATGGCGGATATTATAGCAGGATGCGAAATATCCATTCCGTAGCCAAGGATATGACAACCAAATCCACCCTCGCCCCTCACCGCACAGGAAAACTCTATGCCCCTTATGAGCCTGACATTAGCAACCAGCGACTCTTCAGCTTCGGGTAGTCCGTCTATGGTATCGTGGTCGGTTATGGCTATGACACACTCGCCCCATCTCCCAGCAAGGGCGACCAGCTCCTTCGGGGTATCTGTGCCATCGGATGCGGTGGTATGTAGATGCAAATCTATCTTCATTGTACTTCTATTTCTTCTTTTTCCGTGTTGTTTATCGTGGTTTTGCCCGCAAAGTGCTTCAAAACAGGAATGATGGCGAATATCAAAAGAGTAACAAGGCCACCTACGAGGAAAATCTCTGCCACGGGCACGTACTCGGTGGTCATAGCCGTTTCGCCAGGGTTGACGATAGGCTCGCCGAGCCACTTGTTAAGACCGTTTCCTATCATAGGACCGACAATCATAGGTATAAGCACGCTGAAAATCATACGCACACCCTGAAGCTTGCCTGTATCCGAAGCGGGGGTGTTGTCCCTGACTATCGAGCCGGTAAGCGAATTTACGAAGATAAAGCCTGTGATCATTATGCAACCAAATATTCCAAACAGAGCAAGATTGGCCTCGTGGCTCATTCCCTTGGCAAAGTACATAGCTATAAGACCAAGGCTCATAACACCGGCGGCGATATAGAGAAGACGAGTCTTGTCCATCCTGTCAGAAAGTCGACCGAGGAAGACATTTGCCACAGCGCCAATAGCGATAGCACCGCCAAACACAAGGCTATACTCGAGAGAGGAGAAGCCAAGCGAGCTCTCCATATAGATTATCATATAGGGCATAAATATCTGTGTGCCAACGCTATATACCACTATTGCCAGGAAGGCCAGGTACAGGGTAGGATATTGACGCACAACAGAGGGACGGAAGCCGTAAAAAATGTCACGGAAGCCGCCATTGGATTTTAGCTCCTTGCTATCCTTGATAACGAAAAGACCCACAATACCGCAAAGCGAAATAACAATACCAAGAACGAGGAACACCGAGCTGTAATCAAAGGTCGATACAAGAATGCCAAAGCCTCCGGCAACGATAAGCATAGCGATAAGCGGAAGTATCGCTACCACGCCCTCAACCGTGCCACGGAAGGAGGGGCGGGTGTTGTCTGTAACCCAAGCATTAAATGCGGCATCGTTTGCCGAAGAGCCAAACAAGGTCATAACACAGTCACCGACAATTACCGCGGTCAACGCAATAGAGATAGCCTGTGCCTCTCCGGTCTTGAATATAGCATCCACAAGCTCGGGAGAAATAAAGCCAAACAGCGCAACCGTCACACCCCAGATAGCATAGCCTATACTGATAAAGCGGCGGCGATGACCAAGCTTGTCCGAGAGTGTACCAGCCACAAGTGTAGCAATAGTAGCGATAACACCACTAAGCTGTACCATCAAGGTAACCGCATCCAGGTCGGGGGCGATAGTATTGTAGACAAAGACATTAAAGTACATATTCTCCACGCTCCAGGCAATCTGCCCGACAAGGCCGAAGAGAATTAAAATAAACCAGTTATTTCTTGAAAAACGTTCGTTATTCATAATTTTTACCTCTCAAAAAAGTAGAAAAGGGCATCAAATGACGCCCTCTTCCTCCAAAAGCTGCTCGTATTCGCTAAATACACGGTCAATAAGTTCATCATCCTCAACAACGGTTAATACGTCCTCGTCGTCAACCTCGTCAATAAGGAAAACTATACCCTCATCGGGGCTGACACCGCCAAGCTCCTTAACAGGAGAGAGGATAACATAAACCTCGTCGTTTAAGGGAATCACAGCGACCTGCTCAAATTCAATCTCGTTATTCTCGTCGTCATAGAGAAAAATGTTGTCGATATTGTCCTCGTCAAGAATCTTTTCAATAGTGCTCATATCGTTGTTTGTCATTTTTCCACCTCTGAAATAATACTTTTGTAATCATTATATCATCATCCCACTTTTTTGTCAACAAAGATAGTGAGATTTTTCTCACCTTTTTATCCCTTTATTTCTATTTCCTCCTTTATTCTGCAAAACCGGGTCGGCTTTGTTTGTGATAGGAGGGTAAAATGGAAAGAATTGTTTGTATTTTTAAAGCGATTTTTCTTTTACTTGCTTTATGAAAAAGGCACGCCCCACGGCACAAACCGTGGGGCGTGTTAAATTATTCAAGCTTTTAGGGTTGTTTACACCCAAAAGATTACTGCTTGCTCTCGTAGATTTCCTTAAACTGTTTAACGCAGGAAGCAAACTCAGCAATAGCGCTCTCTACCACCTCGGGCTTTGTCATATCAATGCCTGCAACAAGAAGGCTATCGATAGGCGAGCGAGAGTCGCCGCACTTAAGGAACTCGATATACTGCTTTACATATTCCTCTCCCTCGTTCTCTATCCTCTCTACAATTGCGGTAGCGGCAGAGATACAGGTCGAATACTTGTACACATAGAAGGAGCTGAAGAAGTGTGGTATACGCATCCACTCGCAGGCAATCTGCTTGTCGCAAACCACGTCCTTGCCAAAATACTTCTTGACAAGTCTATAATACTTCTTGCTTATCATATCCGCGGTAAGTGGCTCACCCTTTTCAACAAGGGCGTGCATATCTCTCTCAAACTCGGCGAACATGGTCTGTCTATAAAGAGTGCCCTTGTAGGTTTCCATAAGCTGGTTGAGTATAGAGAGCTTTTCGGCATCACTCTGGCACTCACGAAGCTTTCTGTGAGCGAGGAGCAGCTCGTTTACAGTAGAGGCAACCTCGGCAACAAAGATACGGTAGGAGGAGTTCTGTGGCTCGTTGTACTTAACCGAGAAGTAGGTGTGCATAGAGTGTCCCGCCTCGTGTGCAAGGGTAGAGACATCCTCAAAGCTGTCGGTGTAGTTGAGAAGAATATAAGGCTCGGTGCCGGGGCATCCGGAGGAGAATGCGCCACCTCTCTTGCCCTTGGAGGGATATACATCTACCCATCCGCGCTCGGTAAGACCCGACTTAAGTGCGCTATAATACTCGTCACCAAAGATACGGACGGTGGAAAGAACCTCCTCGACCGCCTCCTCGTAATCATACTTTCTGTCCAGCTCGCCAATAAGAGGGGCATAGACATCGTACATATGGAGCTTGTCAACACCAAGGGCCTTGCGCTTAAGCTCGTAGTACTCGTAAAGAGGTGCAAGCCCGTTGCTAACCGTGTCGATAAGGTTGTTGTAAATTTCGGGAGTTACCTCATCAAGGAAGGTGGAGGCTGTGATAGAATCCTTAAAACCACGAACACGAGCGAGGGTTGTAGCCTCTTTTACATGGTAGTTATAGAGCGAGGCAAAGGTGTTGCCAAACTGGGCATAGGTCTTGTAAAGAGTGCGGAAGGCCGCCTGTCTTACCCTGCGCTCACCACTCATCAAGAAGGGCACGTAGTTGGTATCGGTAAGAGTCACAAGTCTGCCCTCGGCATCTCTAATCTTACCAAAGGTGAGGTCTGCGTTGGCAAAAAGCGAACGAACCTGGCCTGCTCCACCTCTTGCATCCTCCATCTTCGACATCAGCATCTCGCACTCGTCGGACAAGGTGTGGGGCTTTTCTCGAAGGGTCTTCTCAATGCGGCGGCGGAAGCTCTCGAGTCTTGGCTCCTCCTTCATCCACTCCTCGACCTTCTCTTCATCAAGGCGAAGGATAAAGGGGCTGACAAACCAGGAGGCTGTGCCAGCCTTTACCGCCAGATTTCTGACCTTCCCCTCAAGTGCCTGGCTGTGGTTGTCCGAGGTGTCGACCGAGAAGCCGAGCGAGGAATACTCCCACAAAAGGTTAATATACCCCTCAATCTGTCTTTCCTTGTCGAGGGTTTCGTAAAGGTCCTTCGCCGAAGAGAGCATAGTCTTCTCAAAGCCAGCAAACTCCTTTATCATTTCCTCGACCTTTTTGTAGTCGGCATAAAATGCGTCGGTGTCAGCATAGATAACCGACAGATCCCATTTGTATTTTGGATCAATGTCCTTTCTTTCTCTCATAAGCATACTCTTTTCTGTTTTTAATATTTTGTACCTGTATATTCTAACACATTCGCGCGGTTTTTTCAATACCCTCGTCCTATGATTTATTCTGCATATTTGCCCCCTTATTTTTCCACTTGTCGGGTGGGTAAATAAAGCCGAGGGTCAAAACCACGACAAAAAACTTGCTTTAGTGACACAACCGATGCAAAAGTCAAGCAAAATATTTATAAGTGTAAATTTTTTATTACTTTTTTCCTCTCTCCCTTTAATTATTCAAGAAAACAGTGTATAATTGTCTTGCTTAAAACATGATGAAATTTTAGAGAGGAAAAAGATGTTAAGATTAAAAGAAATCAAAAAAGACTACGTCACCTCCTCGGAAGTGGTAAACGCCCTGCGCGGTGTGTCCATTTCCTTCAGGAAACGTGAGTTTGTGTCTATTCTTGGCCCATCAGGATGCGGAAAAACCACCCTACTCAACATTATAGGTGGTCTTGACCATTACACGGATGGCGACCTTGTTATCGGCGGCAGAAGCACCAAGTCCTACAAGGACTCCGACTGGGACGTATACCGTAACCACCGTATAGGCTTCATATTCCAGAGCTACAACCTTATCCCCCACCAGACCGTCCTCGGTAACGTGGAGCTTGCTCTTACAATAGCAGGTATTGGCAAGGAGGAGCGCATCGCAAGAGCAAAGCAGGCCCTCGACCGTGTGGGACTCTCGGGCCAGTACTACAAGAAGCCCAACCAGCTCTCGGGTGGTCAGTGCCAGCGAGTTGCAATAGCTCGTGCCCTGGTAAATGACCCCGAAATCCTCTTGGCAGACGAGCCTACCGGTGCTCTTGACACCGTGACAAGCGTGCAGATAATGGACCTTATCAAGGAGATTTCAGGCGAGCGCCTTGTTATTATGGTAACCCACAACCCCGAGCTTGCCGAGCAGTATTCCACCCGTATAGTGCGTCTGCTTGACGGCTTGGTTATCGAGGATACAAACCCGATGAGTGACGAGGAGGAGGCTCTCGAGCTTGCCGAGGAAGAGGCAAGAAAGCAGAAGGAGAAAGAGGCGATAGCTGCCCTCCCCGAAAGCGAGCAAAAAGCAGCAAGAGAAAACAGAGCTAACAAAAAAGAAAAGGCAAAAATGTCCTTCTTCACCGCCTTTATGCTCTCGGCAAAGAACCTCATAAGCAAGCGCGGAAGAACTGCTATGGTGGGTCTTGCAGGCTCTATCGGTATTATCGGTATCGCCATGGTTCTTGCCTTCTCGGCAGGAATAAAGGGATATGTATCTTCTATGCAGGACGATATGCTCTCGGGCAACCCCATTACCATCACCGAATCCACCTATGACCTTGAGGCACTCTCGGGTATGATTGACGTGGACCAGAAGCTTGATATTGTAAAAGAGCCCAACAGGGTTTATATCAACTCGCTTATCGAGTACCTGATAGAAACCAAGAACGATATGGACAGCTTTGCTGTAAAGAACGACCTCAAAAAAGAGTATCTCGACTACATCAAGGCTATGCCAAAGGAATACTACCAGGCAATGACCTTCGGCTATGGAATCAACCTCAACTCCAACCTCTACACCGACTTTGGCGCTCTTGGTGTGGACGAGAACGGAAAAGCAACCAACACAAACAAGCTGATTTCCATTTCTGCTATTACCGACCTGTATTCTGCCCTGCTTAGCGAAACCGAATATGCGATGATGGGTTATATGATTCCCATGCTCGCCCCCAACATCAAGGAGGCTCCCTCAAACCCCGACTATATTCTCTCCCAGTATGATATAAAGGCGGGAAGCCTGGCGAATGGCATCAACGAAAACGGCGAGTATGAGATAATGCTCGTGCTTGATTCGGATGACGAGCTGTCCGACCTGCTTTTGGCGAGATTTGGCTACTACACCCAGCAGGAATTCCTCGCTACCATTGACAAGGCAAATGCCCTTGACAAGGACAAGTTCAAGGAGGAGTCGGAGGACTATCGCGACTACTTCGAGTACGACGAGCTTCTCGGCAAAACCTTTACCTACTACCCCAACGACACCGTATTCCAAAAGGGAGAAACCAGCTTTATCAACACCCACGGCTACACCTATCAGCCCGAGGTAAACGACAGCTTTGACGGTAGCGACTCGCTCACCCTTAAGGTGGTCGGTATCATAAGCCCAAAGGACAATGTAAACTACGGTACAATGCGCTCCGGCATCTACTATACCACGGAGTTTACCGAGGCAGTCCTCGATATGAACAAGGACTCCGAGTTTATAAACTACTTCCTCGATGACGAAAACGCGGGCAAGCTTGCTATCCCCACCACTACCTACTACGGCTTCTTGTACAACTTTAAGTACGCAAGCTACAACTACGATGAGGACGGGGGCAAGGTCGATATCACCGAGAAAAATGGCACCAGCATCATCACCTACTCCTCCGGTGCAAGCGAAATATTAAGCTCCTCGACCACTCAGGCGCCCGCATCGATAACCGAGCAGCGCGACAAGCTAATACGCACACTGTGTGGCAACCCCCTTGCAAACTCGGTGACAATCTACCCCTTGAGCTTTAATGACAAGGATATGGTGACCGAATATCTCTCGGCTTGGAACGAGGATGGCGACATCACAGTAGGTGATGTAACCCTCTCAAAGGAAGAGAGAAGCGACGTAACATACACCGACACTCTCGAGCTTGTAATCAATATTATCAACACACTTATCGACGTCGTTTCCTACGCCCTGATAGCCTTCACCTCGATTTCTCTTGTGGTTTCCACGGTGATGATAGGCATTATAACCTACGTATCTGTGGTGGAGAGAATAAAGGAAATCGGTGTTATTCGCTCGCTCGGTGGTAGAAAGATAGACGTAAGCGCACTGTTTATAGCCGAGACCTTTATCATCGGCCTTTTGGCGGGTCTGTTTGGCGTGGGAGTGACATATCTTATCTCCCTGCCCGTAAACCTTATTCTCGCTCCGCTTATCAACTACTCGACAATAGCGGCGTTGCCCCTTTCACAGGCGGTTATGCTGGTAATACTCAGCGTAGCGCTCACCCTTATCTCGGGTGTTATGCCTGCAAGAAGTGCTGCAAGAAAGGACCCCGTTGTTGCACTGCGCACAGAATAAGTAAACATTTGTTTTCATTTAAGGCAGGACAAGAAAACCTTGTCCTGCCTTTTTCTTT
>JAZSMN010000225.1:0-4152 GCA_045535925.1 Eubacteriales bacterium | reverse complement strand
CGGCTTCTACCTTCGCAGACCCATATCGGTATGCGACAGCGTGGACGGAAGGCTGACTATTATATTTAAGGTAGTAGGCGACGGCACAGAAAAGATGAAGGAGGCAAAGGCGGGCGAAGGCTTCCTCACCCTGACAGGTCTTGGCAACGGCTATGACCTTGCCCCCTCGGGCAAATACCCCCTGCTTATCGGCGGCGGTGCCGGAATTCCCCCTATGTATATGCTTTGCAAGAAACTTATAGAAAAGGGTGCAGAGCCTACGGTAATCCTCGGCTTTAACACCGCGGACGAGCTGTTCTACAAAGAGGAGTTTGAGGCTCTCGGTGTTTCGGTGATTATAACCACCGTGGACGGCTCTCTTGGAATAAAGGGCTTTGTAACCGATGCGATGAAGGAGTGCGACTACACCTATTTCTACACCTGCGGTCCCGAGCCTATGCTCAAGGCGATATACAACACATCGACCACTTCCGGTCAGTTCTCCTTTGAGGAGAGAATGGGCTGTGGCTTTGGTGCTTGTATGGGTTGTAGCTGCAAGACAAAATATGGCAACAAGCGAATCTGCCGTGACGGCCCTGTGCTTGTAAAGGAGGAGATAATATGGTAAATACAAAGGTAACTCTCTGTGGCATCGAGATGGATAACCCTATTATCCCTGCCAGCGGAACCTTTGGCTTTGGCTACGAGTTCGCCGAGCTTTATGACATCAACATTTTAGGCTCGCTCTCCTTTAAGGGGACGACTCTTGACCCCCGATTTGGCAACCCCACTCCGAGAATTGCAGAATGCCCCTCGGGTATGCTCAACGCAGTAGGACTTCAAAACCCCGGTGTTGACGCGGTTATCTCCCACGAGCTTCCCCTTTTGCGTGAGGTTTTCCACAAGCCTACCATGGCAAACGTGTCAGGCTTCTCGCTCGATGAATACGTGGAAACCGTGAGAAAACTTGACACGGTAGAGGATATTGGTTGGTTTGAGGTAAACATTTCTTGTCCTAATGTACACGGCGGCGGTATGTCCTTCGGCACCTCGCCCGAGATGGCAGAGAGTGTCACCCGAGCAGTCAGGGACGTGACAAAAAAGCCTATCATAATCAAGCTTTCTCCAAATGTCACCGATATCGTTTCGATAGCAAAGGCCTGCGAGGCGGGTGGTGCTGACGGTGTCAGCCTGATAAACACCCTTCTTGGTATGCGAATTGACCTTAAAAAGAGAAAGCCCCTGCTCGCCAACAAGACCGGCGGATACTCCGGTCCCGCTATCAAGCCTGTGGCGGTCAGGATGATTTATCAGGTATACGAGGGAGTGAAAATTCCTATTGTCGGTATGGGCGGTGTGTCAAGAGCAGAGGATGTTATAGAGCTTATGCTTGCGGGTGCTACCGCTGTCGAGGTGGGAGCAGAAAACCTGGCAAACCCCTACGCGTGCCGCGATATTATAGAGGAACTCCCCGTTGTTATGGAAAAATACGGAATAAATAGTTTAAGTGAAATAATTGGAGGTGCTCACTAATGGGTAAGGATGTTATTATTGCCTGCGATTTCGCATCGGCAGAGGAAACCTTTGCTTTCCTCGACAAATTTGAGGGCAAAAAGCCCTTTGTAAAGATTGGTATGGAGCTCTACTATGCAGAGGGCCCCGCTATCGTAAGAGAGATTAAGAGAAGAGGTCACAAGATATTCCTCGACCTCAAGCTCCACGATATCCCTAACACTGTAAAGAAGTCTATGGCCGTGCTCTCTCGCCTTGATGTTGATATGACCAACCTGCACGCAGGCGGTACTATCCCAATGATGAAGGCGGCTCTTGAGGGCCTGACAAGACCCGACGGAACAAGACCCCTGCTTATCGCAGTAACCCAGCTGACCTCCACCGATGAGGAGACCATGCGTCGCGACCTGCTTATCGAACAGCCCATAGCAGATGTAGTTATGCACTACGCACACAACGCAAAAGAGGCAGGCCTTGACGGTGTAGTTTGCTCTCCCCTTGAGGCAGGCAAGGTACACGAAAGATGTGGCGACGGCTTTGTAACCGTCACCCCCGGTGTTAGATTTGCAGACGGTGACAAGGGCGACCAGAAGAGAGTTATGACCCCCGAACAGGCAAGACTTATCGGCTCTGACTACATAGTTGTGGGCAGACCTATTACCGCAGCAGAGGACCCCGTAGCAGCATACGAGAGATGCTGTCGCGAGTTTATCGGTTAATTAAAGCTTAAGGAGATATAAAATGGAAGGCTACAAAAGAGAATTTATACAGTTCCTTGAAAAGGCAGGCGTATTAAAGTTTGGCGACTTCACCGCAAAAAGTGGTAGAAAAATTCCCTACTTTATCAATGCAGGAATGATTAAGACCGGCGATGATATCGCAAAGCTTGGCGAGTTCTACGCAAAAGCATATTTTGACAAGCTTGGTAACAGACCCTCTGTTCTTTACGGCCCTGCCTACAAGGGTATTTCGCTGGCAGTTTCCGCGGCAGTTGCTCTTTCCAAAAACGACCTTAACGTCCCCTTCTTCTTCAACAGAAAAGAGGTTAAGGACCACGGCGAGGGTGGTGTTTTTGTAGGCTATGTACCCACCGCAGGCGAGGAAATCGTTATCATCGAGGACGTTATCACTGCGGGCACCGCTATCCGCGAGTCTATGGAGATTCTTTCCCACCTTGACGGCACCAAGGTTATCGCTACCTTCATTATGGTTAACCGCAAGGAAAAGGGTCAGGGCGACAAGGGTGCTATGGAGGAGATTGCAGAGCAGTTTGGCTTCCCTGTTTACTCTATCGTCGATGTTTATGACATTATCGAGTATCTTGAAGAAGACCCCGCAAACGAGGAAAACGTAACCAGAATCAAGAAATATCTCGAGGTTTACGGAGCGCAGGCATAATGAGAAATCTCATTGACATACTTGACTTTACAACCGAGGAAATAGACGGTCTTATTGAGGTTGCAAACGACATTATTGACAACCCCGACAAGTATCGCGACGTATGCCACGGCAGGATTATGGGTACGCTCTTTTTCGAGCCGTCCACCCGTACAAGACTCTCCTTCACCTCGGCGATGATGTCGCTGGGTGGCTCGGTCTTGGGCTTTGACAGTGCCGGCAACTCCTCGGTATCCAAGGGCGAAACGGTGAGTGATACGATACGCATGGTTTCTGCCTACTCGGATATTATAGCGATGCGCCACCCCAAGGAGGGCGCACCTGTGGCCGCATCCCGTGTGGCAACCGTACCGATTATCAACGCTGGTGACGGTGGACATTTCCACCCCACCCAGACGCTGACCGACCTGCTCACAATATCGAAAAAATGCGGCAGATTTGACCACCTGACCGTGGGTCTGTGTGGCGACCTCAAATACGGCAGAACCGTCCACTCGCTTATCTCGGCAATGTCGAGATACGAGGGTGTAAAATTTGTGCTTATCTCTCCCGAGGAGCTTAAGCTCCCCGACTATGTCAAGGAGGAGTTCCTCTCGGGCGGCAAGTGCGAATACATCGAAACGGCCTCTCTTGAGGAGGCAATCCCCTCGCTTGATATTCTCTATATGACGAGAATACAGAGAGAAAGGTTTGACAGCGAGGAGCAGTACGAAAGACTTAAGGACTCTTACGAGCTTTGCTTAAGTAAACTTAAGTTTGCAAAAGAGAATCTGTCTATATTGCACCCCCTACCCCGTGTTAACGAAATCAATGTCGATGTAGACGACGACCCCCGTGCTCACTACTTCGACCAGGCCATGTACGGAAGGTATATCCGTATGGCTCTTATCCTTATGCTCCTTGATACAAAGGGTGTGGACGATAGAAGAACAAAGGGCGAGGAAAACCCATCTCTTGAGTGCGTAAACCCCCATTGTCTTTCCCGCACAGAAAGAGGAATTAAAAAGCTCTTTGACGGCACACGCTGTATCTACTGTGACCAAACGGCGGTAAAGAAATAAAAAAGATGCCCAAAGCAAGCATCCACCATATAGAAAAACCGACAGGATTATCCTGTCGGTTTTTATTTAGTTTTAACAGTTAAAACAAGCGCAGGGTGGCTTGTTTTTTCGACACGCCTACCAGGTGAGCGTTTCAACAACCTTCGCAAAGCAACCTGTGTAGGCGTCCGCGCTACTACTGGACAGTTTTGCGTGCAACCTT
>JAZSMN010000201.1:0-12124 GCA_045535925.1 Eubacteriales bacterium | reverse complement strand
CGAGCAAAATACCAAAAGGATCTGCCACGAAGGATGTACGCATTCTTTGTAGGATATAGCGGAGTCGGAGCACCAAGCTTTACAAAATTCGGGGTAAGCGCGGGGCTGACGCAGGCAGATATCGAAAGGTTTCGAGAGTTTCGGGAGTTTGAGCGGGCATATCGTGAATGCAGTGAAATCCGAAGAGATTATCTTATTGACAACGCACTGGCAAAGAAGAACGATGCCTCCTTGACAAAATTCCTGCTCTCGGCAGAGTTCGGTATGGGAGAAGACAAGCCGAACGAGGACGCCTCATCCCTCTCGGTAACTGTGGAGGTGGTGGACGGAAAATGAAGCTGCATCTTACCGTCACAAGAAAGCAAATCGAGTTTATCGACTCGACCGAGAGCGAGGTGCTGTTTGGTGGAGCGGCGGGTGGTGGAAAGTCCTACGGTCAGGTGGTAGACGCCCTGCTGTTTGCCCTGAAGTACCCAAAGTCAAAGCAGCTGATACTACGAAGGACATATCAGGAGCTCGAGAAGTCGCTGATACGCACCGCCCTCTCGCTGTATCCCCGTGAGATATTCAAGCTGAATGCATCCACCCATACAGGCAGATTTGCCAACGGCTCTTGCATAGACTTTGGCTACTGTGCGGGTGAGAACGATGTGTACCAATACCAGTCCGCCGAGTATGACGTGGTAAGATTTGACGAGCTTACCCACTTTACCGAGGGGCAATACCTCTACCTCATCTCCCGTGTAAGAGGTGCCAACGGATATCCAAAACAGATAAAGTCCTCTACCAACCCCGGCGGGGTGGGGCACTCCTGGGTAAAGGCGAGGTTTATAGACTCCTCGCCTGCCGGTGTCCCCTTTGTCGGTAAGGACGGAATGAAAAGGATATTTATCCCCTCGATGCTTTGCGACAATCATTTTCTCACCACCCATGACGCAGGGTACGAGCAAAGACTGCTCGCCCTACCCGACAGGGAAAGAAGAGCCCTGCTCGACGGCGACTGGAATATCTTCGACGGACAATACTTTTCGGAGTTTTCCACCAAGCATCATGTATGTGCGCCCTTCGAAATCCCCTCGGGGTGGCGAAAATATCGCACACTCGACTATGGTCTTGACCGCCTGGCGGTGCTGTGGATAGCAATGTCGCCCGACGGAGTAGCATATGTCTACCGAGAGTTTTGCCAGTCCGACCTACCTATAAGCGTTGCGGCACAACAGATAATCGCTCGCACCGCAAAAAACGAGGATATCTATGCCACACTTGCTCCGCCCGATATGTGGTCGCGAACACAGGAGAGCGGCAAGACCAAGGCAGGACTTTTCTCGGAATATGGGGTAAATATGACCAAGACCTCCAATGACCGCGAGTGTGGGTGGCTCGCACTAAAAGAGATGCTGATGGTGGGCGATAATGGTCCAAAGCTACGCATTTTTTCCACCTGCACCGAGATTATAAAATGCCTGCCCGCCCTGACGGTAGACAAGCTGCGTCCCACCGACTGCTCCACCGAGCCCCATGAACTGACCCACGCACCCGACGCTCTTCGAGGCTTTGCCATATTCCACCACCGTCCAAACAAGGACACAGGGGCTGCCAGGAGAAATCTATGGAGCAGCGATATGTGGGAGGACTACTACTCGGCGGGCGAGGAGGCAAGAAAATATCTAAAAAACAAATATGGAGAACCACTTTGAAAATCAGTAATGAAACACAAACAAGATTAGAAATCTTCTCCTCGCTTTATCAAAATGCATTGAGTTGTGCAAGCCCCATATATGAGGACATGGACAGGCAGATGCGACAGTACAAGGGCTCGCGCGAGATTGACGGCTCGACGGAGGAGGCTCTCACGGTACGAAACATTACCTACGAAATCATAGAGAGCCAGGTATCATCGGATATCCCCTACCCCAAGGTCGACCCGGTATCATACAGCGAGAGAAGAGAGAGAAATGCCGAATCGGTGGAAAGACTTTGTCGCTCTATTCGTGACAGACTCCCTCTCGAGGAGCTTAACGATATCGACGAAAGATACACCTATATTTACGGCACCAGCGTGTGGTATACCGAGTGGGAGCACGACACCGAATACATGGGCGAGATGGGAACGGTGAAAATCCACTGTCTGTCGCCTCGCGACTTTGTACCCCAGCCGGGGATTAGTCGTATCGAGGATATGGAATACTGTTTCCTCAAATTAAACACCACCCTTGACGAGATATGCCGCAAATACGGAAAGACCAAAGAGCAGCTCGAGGGTGCAGAGTTTACCTACGAGAGTCGGGGAGGACTTGACGATACCGACGCGGTAACCGTCGTTGTCTGCTTCTGGCGAGACGAGGTGGGCGATATTGCTCGCTTTGTCTTTTCCGGCGACGTGATATTGTCGGATATACCAAAATTCTATCACAGGAAGAGCCTTAAATGCTCTATTTGTAATCAACCCGTGGAGGCCTGCAAGTGCAAGACCCCGCTCCTGGTCGAGAGCGAGGTGGAGCGCGAGGTATTAAGCACCAACAAGCTACTTCGCTCGGGCTATATGCTCCCCGCAATAGCACCAAATATTGGTGCGAGCAAAGAGGATGCCGCTACCCGTCACACCGAAATCCCCTACTATGTACCCAAGGTCTTTCCCATAGCGATAAGAAGAAACACCTCCTCGGAGGGAGAGCTGTTTGGCCAGTCGGATTGTGACTACATTCGCCCACAGCAACAGGCGATAAACAAGATAGAGTCCCGTATTCTACAAAAGCTGTTGCGCGCGGCGGTCACACCCATTATGCCCGAGGATGCCACTATTAGCGCCTCCAACTCTATCTTTGGCCAGGTTATCAGAATGAAGCCGGGCGAAAATCCGGGACAGTACGGCAAGGTGGACACCACCCCGAATATAGCCCAGGATATCGCAGAGGCAGAAAGACTCTATGACCAGGCTAAAAGAATTATTGGTATTTCGGATGCCTACCAGGGTATCGATACCAGCCTTAACGAGTCGGGTGTGGCAAAGCAACTAAGAATTACACAGGCAAGGGGACGTCTGGACTCGAAGAAAAAGATGAAAAACAGCCTGTACTCCTCGCTGTATAGAATAATTTTCGGGCTTTATCTCGCCTTTGCAGACGAGCCAAGACAACTAGCCTTTAAGGATGCCTTTGGCAGGGTGCATCAGGCACAGTTTAATCGCTATGACTTCATCGAATACGATGTTCGCTCGGGCGAGTATTACTACGACGATGCCTACCTGTTCTCCACCGACTCAGGTGCCAGCGAGGCCGACCAGAGAGAGCTTCAATGGCAGAGAAACCTGGAAAACTTAAGGTCGGGAAGCTTGGGTGACCCCTCAAGCATCTCTACCCTGCTTCGATACTGGCAATGTCAGGAAAGAGCGCACTATCCCAACGCACGAGAAAATGTAGAATATTTCTCCGAGGCGCTAAAGGCCGAGGGAGGTGTGGGGTATGTCTAAAATGAAGAGTCTTGAGGAGTATATGCGAAATTATTTTCGCTCTACCACTCTCGAAAATGGGCCTATGAGCTTCTCGACCTTTAAGTCAAGTAGCGGCTCTGACCCCGCCGGCGACTATGCTCGTGCAATGACCGAGGCTACGGGGAAGGCTATGAAAACCAGCTCGTCATACGGAACAGGGGCGGTGAGTATGGAGAGACTCGGTCTATCAAACACGGGGTACAGCGACTATCTTGCCACCCTCGAAAAGGACAATCTCGCAGCGACGCAAAACGCCCTCGCTACCGAGAAGAGCGCCGCAGAATATAACGAAGCGCAAAACTATCTTTCCTACCTATCAAAATATGCCGAGGAGCAGCAGGCTCTTAACACCCGCATAACCAATGCCCTGGTGCGCGAGCGCATCACCGACTCTAACACAGCCTATCTCTATGCTATACACAACGGTCTATCCCCCGAGATGGCAAAGAAGGCGGTAAGTGACTCCTATGGCATCATCCGAGAGAAGCTTATCTCCGAAATCTTGACACGGGTGGCATCCTTGGAGCTGGATGGCGAGGGCGCAGAGATATACGCAAGGCATATGGGAATGAATGAGGAGGACTCTAAAATGATTGGCACACAGGCCAAGGAGTTATACGCCCATTATGTAGAGATGTCCGACAAATACCTCGAATATTTAGACAGAATCGAGGCACAAGGCGACCACACTAATGGCAAATATGTTACTAAATATAATTAAAGAAAGGAAAAATTATGAGCAACAAGAAGGATATATCCAGCGTTTACAGCAATGTTTCTGTTCATATCATCAAAGCACCCAACAAAAACCCTGACAAGAGCACCGGCTCTATAATCAGAGCTTCCAGAGACGGTCGCGGAGGCAAGAAATGACCGAGCGTGATGTTTTGGAGCTTGTAAAGGATAACGAAGAGACCCCGACAGGCGACCAAGAGATTGGCGCCGAGAGCTTCACCGAGGAAGAGAGCATCAGCGAGGGAGAGGCCTCCGTCGAAAAAGATGAGACCACCGAAGTCGCAGGAGAGGACACCCTCGGCGAGGATGTCGGCGAGAAGGAGGAAATGGTTGATTATGAGAGCCTGATGAGAGAGGACCTGGCTGAGCTTAAAAGAGAGTTTTCCGAGCTTGGCGACATAGACAGCATAACCGAGCTGTCCAACCCTCTTCGCTACGCGGCTTTGCGCGACCTCGGTCTTTCGCCAAAGGAGGCCTATATGGCAACAACTCCAAGAAAGCCACTCGCCGACAACAGGAGTCACCTTTCGGCGGCGGTAGGCAAGTCGGCATCAAGACCGTCTGTATCGATACCTCCTGCACAGCTCAGAATGGCAAGAGACTTGTTCCGAGATATGTCGGACGCAGAAATCAATGCCCTGTATCGCAGGGTAACCAAGTAAATGCGAGCCCCAAGACTCGCACAAGCACAAAACCGTGCAAAAACAACAATTTATTAAATTTATAAGGAGAGGATTAAATGATAATCTATTCTAAAGGTAGTGGCACCAATGCCGCAATAGGAAAACTTGAAACCCCCATTAAAATGGTCATCGAAAGAGAGAGTAGCATCCTTGCACAAAAGGGTGGCATCTGTGACTGGCTCTTCAATGTAGAAGACAGTAACAGATTCGGTGAAACCATTATCGGTCAGACCGACTTTGGCACCTTCAGAGCAACACTTGAGGGCGAGGAAGCCAACCAGGACACCATTCGTGAATCCGGCTCGAAATTCATCGAGCATATCCAGTACACCAAGGAGTTTGCCATCAGCGCAGAGATGATGGAGGATGCCAATTTTGGTCTTGCAGTAGATGCAAGAAGAAGGGCAGAAAGCTTTGCTCGTGCTTATCACAGAACAAGAAACAAGATATGCGAAATGGCTCTTGTCTTTGGAGAAGAAAACCTCCTTGAATATGCAGGTGCCGAGATTGACATTACCTGTATGGACGGCAAACCTCTGTTTAGCCGCGAGCACAAATACAGCACACAGGGGGTCCAGTCCAACTTCTTCTACGGTCAGTATACAAACTTTGGCGATGGTGGTAATGCTACACGCGACCCCTCAAGATTTGCCGAGGTACTCTACTCGCTCTCTCACAAGCTCCGTATGATGAAGGATGACAATGGCGAAGTTCTCGGTTATACCGCAGACACCATCATTCTTCCCGGCAACAGCCCCAAGCTCGAGGCAACCGTAAAGGCGGTATGTGGTAGTGATAAGGCTCCTTTCAGCACCGACAACAGCATCAACCTCCACTATGGTAACTGGAACATTGTAGTTCTTCCCTCTTGGCTTCCCGCCAAAGAAAGCTTTATGCTTATGTCCTCGGAGGCAAACAAGAACCTCTGCGGTAATATGTTCTTCAACCGTGTGCCTCTTACAGTAACTAACTGGGTAGACCACCACACCGGTAACTATATCTGGAACGGAAGATGTCGCTTTGGTGTAGGCTTCGGTAACTACAAGCACATTCTGCTTGCAGTAGACTCCAACGAAGAGGTCGAGGGCGCAACCAACTACGAAATCTAAAGGTTTACATTGCTCGTAATATTTTCTAAATAATCGAGCACGGGTGCAGGCTTGCTCGTTTTTTGGGCTCTGCACCCGTTACTATAAGAAGGAGGAAGAATGACTTATAATCAATTAAAAAAGGATGTATTTCGTCTGGGCTTTGAGACGGTGATAGAGGACGAAGCTCTGCTCCTTGGAGCGGCCAATTCTGCCCTCGACCTTATATATATCGACCGTCCAAGAGTAAAAACCGCAAGGATTTTTGTAAAGGCTGTGAACTTTGGCCTGCGCTCTGACTACATCTATGTCAAGGGTAGCCCCGTTTCCTTTGACCTTGAGGGCGACGCCTATTCCTTTACCGCCGTTGGTCGTGGAAAATACACCGTCGAGACCGGCGAGGAAAAAACAAGCAAAAGCATAGCCCTTGGCGAACTAACCCACAGCGGTCGAATAGGCTCGGCGGGCAAGATAACCTTCGAGAGTGAGGGCGGTCTTGCCATATACAATCTCGCCACGATCAAGGAGCTTACAGAGGATTTGGAAATCCCCTTATACTCTCGCCTAAGAGAAATTGACCCAACGGGCGGCGAGGGAGATTTTCGTTCATTTTGCCGTTTTCCCTACTACGAGGACGGCAGCGAGGTAAAGGGTGTGATGCAGAAGGGTGAAAAGCTGTTTTTACCCGCAGACTTTGAGGGGGAAATCTTCCTTGACTACTACCGAGCACCTACGCACATAACAGCGGACAACCCCGAACAGAGCATCGACATTTCCGAGGAGGTAGCACCGCTGTTGCCGCTTTTAACCGCATCTTATCTTTGGCTGGATGACGACAGCGAAAAGGCTCAATACTATATGGCTCTCTACCGTCAATCACTCGCCACCATAATGCGTTATTCGCTTCGTTCTCTCGACTCTAAATACAAAACGAACGGATGGGCTTAATATGGCGGTTTATAGAAAAAACGGAACAGAGAACCAATATACAAAAGCCTACACAAACCTCCGTGGAATAAGAGCGAGGGGCAAGGACGGAGAGATAGAGTATATGGAAAATCTCTATCGTGACTACCACGCCGGTGGTAGCGGATTTCCCGAGAGTGTGCCGGGGTATCGATGCCTTGCAAAGCTTCCCGAACGAATCAGCGCCATCTATCCCCTGTCCTCGGGGGAGGAAACAATGCTTATTATCCACGCGGGCACCTCTCTTTACAGCCTACCCACTAATTCGCCCTCAAGCTACAAAAAGATATTTAGTGTTGGTAGTAGAGAGAGCTCGGCATTTAGATTTGGTAACTATCTATACCTGTTTTGCGGTGGTAGAATGTTCCGAATAAGCACCTCGGGACTTGTAGGGGAGGTGGGCGACGACAAGGAGGTAAAGCCATACTCTCCCATTGTGTATTTCGGCACCGAAAGGTACGAAAGTCGCAACCTTTTGTCAAGGAGGGCAAGAGAGAGGACTGCCATATTTAGCACCGAGCACTTTGCCTACGGCTCGAGGGGTATAAAGTACCATATAGTGGATACCGTGTTAAAATATTGCTCGGTTGTAGGTCTTGATAGTGAGTTTAGCGGCGCTCTCTATATCCCCGGCTACACACGAATTGGTACAGAGGAATACAAGGTGGTAGATATAGAGGACAAGGCCTTTGCACAGAACACAAAAATCACAGCTGTGTATATCGGCGAGGGTGTGGAAAGAATAGGCAAATTTGCCTTCCAGAAGAACACCGCCCTAAAATCCTTGAGGACTCCGCGCTCGCTTCGACTCATAGACAACGCAGCCTTTCAGGACTGCACCGCTCTGTCCGAGGTATATCTTTCTGACGGGCTGGAATATGTGGGCATATCGGTATTCAACTTTTGCCTGTCTCTCAAAAAACTAAACTATTCGCTTGACCAGACTCACTTTAATACAATAGAAAACTATAATCTCATAGACAATCATGAGATTGTGTACGAGAGCGAGAATTTGGAGGGTCGAGTCGCGATACCTATTCACTCGACCGCCGAGGGCTGCGAAGGAGTGACCATAGACAAGGAAGATGTCGAGTTTGAGATAGAAACCGAAGAGGGTGTGCCGAAGGCCGTGCTTATTGACACCGAAACCCCTTGGTCTCTTGACGGAAAGATGGTGGAGATTAGGCTCAATCTACCCGAGGTGTACTCTCGCTTTGACGGTACAGAGGGCACGGACGGACAGGTTGGCGGCATGGATGCTATATGCAACTGCTCTATTAGCGAAAAGTTTGACGGTCGAATCTTCTTAAGTAGAAACAAGGATATCCCCGGTGCGGTATTTTATTCGGCAACAGGTGTCGAGGGCGACGGTGAGCCTCTCTATTTTAGCGAATACAACTATTTCAACGACTCAAGAGGCGAGTCCAACATCATCTCGATGATGGCGGTAAGAGATTCCCTGGCAGTATTCAAAAGCAAGGATGACGGACAGGGTAGCATAATCTATCACTACGGCAAGGATACCGGTGACGGAGTCGTGCCGAGGGTCTACCCGATAAGCTCGGTGCACTCGCAGCTTGTAGCCTGTGGACCGTCCCGCAACTTCTTTGATGACCCGGTATTTGTTTCTACAATAGGGCTCTGTGGCATCGAGCACAAGCAGCTTGAATATGACAGGAGCATATCTGTAAGGTCGGAAAATGTAAACCATTATTTGCTATCCGAAAACCTGAAGGATGCCGAGGTTGTAGAGTGGGAGGGCTACCTCTGTGTTTCGGTTGGTGGCAATATGTATCTGGCAGACTCGAGAGATTTGAGCAAGAACAACCTCGGCAAGATGCAGTACGAATGGTATATGATAAAGGGCGTGGGTCGCTATGAAAACTCAGAGCCTGTATATCACTATTCGGTCAGCCGCTCGAAGGATTTGTATGAACACCCAAGACTTGATGAGGAGGTCGAGGCCCTTGTATATAGCGGAATGTTTGCCGATGAAAAGGGACAAAACACCTCTATGTACTTCACCATAGAAGATGGAAAAAGATATGCGGTGGCGATATCCGAAGAAACGAGGGGCGGAGAATTTTCCGCTGGCAGATGCTTTACCTCGGATGATGGCATCCATCTGTACTTCACCGCCTCGGAGGGCTATCTTTACACCTTTAACAATGATATGCGTGGCGTAGCACCTGAAAGGATACGCACATCGGCCGACTTTGACGAGGAGGAATATGCCAAGGTGATGGGGCACAAAATCCACCCTGATTTCTATGATTTTGGTGGCAGATCTGTGCGCTATGCTCTTAGAACAAGGGCCGACAACTGCACCTCTCCGCACCTGTCGAAGGATACCGTCAAGGGCTCCTTGGTGGTGAAGATAAAGAACTTTGGACGCACCTCGCTGACACTTGAAGTCGGTACGGATAGGTCGGGATACGAGGAGATAGTCGATTTTAGCCCCTCGGATATCGACTTTTATGATATTGATTTTTCCGGCTTTACCTTTGCTCTTGCCGACAGCTATACACTGCCCTTTGGCGAGAAGGAGAAAAACTGGATAGAAAAATCTATCTCGATTTATACCGAGAATTTCAGGCGGCCCATAGGTGTAGAAACCATAGCCTTCCGCTATCGACTACGCGGAAAAATAAAGAAACGATAATAGAAAGCAAAAAGGAGTTAAAATGAAAGTGACAAAAATTACCGAGGGCGAGATACAGGACCTTCTTGTCTCTTCCCTGCCGACAAGACCGACAGCCCCCGCCTCCTTTGGTGGTCGCGGCTTTACTGCGTCGGATATGAAAGCGGCGTTTGATGCCCTTCCCCTTTACATAAAGGATAGGCTAAACCTGCTTATCGACAACATTTCTTCATCGGGTGAGGACTCGGTCGCCCACTCGATACAAACGGGCATCAAGGAGGACTATACCCTCTTTGACCTTTGTGAGGATATAATCAGCGGTAATATTCTTACTCTTATCAATTTTGACGGTGAGAGCCTATACAGTTTCCTCGTAAGAGTCAGGAACAGTATAGACTAACGGAGGATTTATGACGAAAATCGAATACTCTACCTTTTCCGGCATTGGCGAGTGGCGAAGCTATACCAAGGGTAGCCAGATGACAGAGTTTGCCTTTTGCACTATAAATGACGGCAACCTTATCATAGGCGGCAATATATACCCCCTGTGCGGTGGTGTTGCCACGGTCAACGGCAGAGAGATAAAAGACGGGATTTACCAGCCAAAAGTTAACACGGGTAGCTCCATAATCACCCTTGAGCCCATCGAGGTAAGAAAAGGAACTATCTCTCCCACCCCCACCGACGAAGCGACTATAAGACGGCTGTGCAGTCGCCTTGAGGCGGCAGAGAGGCAGATAGAAAGCCTTACCGAGATATGCTATGAACTGCAAAACAGAATGGGCAACAGCCTTAATCTGTTCTAACAAATTTTCACCTAAAAATATGAAAGGAAACAAGATGAAAAGAAGTATTAAAATTATTATTTTCACCCTGATGCTTACGCTGGCACTCCTGCCCCTTTCCGCCAGTGCCGAGGTTCTTTCTCTTGGTAGCGAGAACGAGGCAGCGGCCGTGGTAGAGGATGCCACAAGCACCGAAGAGGGTGCTATTGAAAATCCCGTGGACTCTGGCGAGGCAGCCACAGGGCCCGAGGAGGAAAAAGGCGACACCGCCATTGACGAGAATGAAGCGAATGGAAACACCACCGAGGAGGGCAACCCCTTTGAGGCGCTCTATAGCTTTGCGACAGAGCATATAGGCGAGATTTTTTCCCTGCTCTCCTTTATCGCGGCGGCGGTTGTTGCTTTTCTATACAACAAGGGGCTTCTCCCCGCTCTAAAAAATTCGCTCTCGACTATGGCAAATATACTCGCAGGAGTTAAGAATGCTACCGAAAAGAGCGAAAGCATGTCTATCGAAACGAAGAAGGAGCTGCTCGAAAAGCTGGGTATGGCGGAAAATGGTCTTGTGGCCGTAACCAATTCGATATCTGTGCTGACAGAGAGACTCGAGGGGCTCGCCGACTCCAAGGAAGAACAGGAAAAAATGCGTACTATCATGAGTGCGCAGATAGATATGCTTTACGAGATTTTCCTTTGTAGCAGCCTTCCCGAATATCAAAAGGAGGCAGTGCGAGAGAAGGTAGCGGCGATGAAAGAGGTGCTGTGCCGTGAAAAGCAAGAAAACGCTAACTAGTATTCTGCTTTGGGTGCTGGGTATGCTGCTTTCGGTGGGTGCTCCCCTTACGGCAACCCTCTCCTTCTTCCCCGTTTGGGTGGCACAGGGTGGCGAGTTTGTGATATCCGGCTTTACGGTGCTTATCGCCATAATTTGTGCCCTGCCCATATACAGGTGGATTAAGAGCGAGCTTGCCTCCCCCTCCGGTGTAACGATATGGCTTGTACTGTTTCTTACCTTCTTCGCCCTCTCAAGAGTGGCGGACGAGATGAGGGTGATAGCCTTTGTCGGTTTTATCGGAAATATCCTTGGCGGTATAGCCTTTAGAATACGCAAGCAGTTAAAAGAGGAAAAGAGCGATGAATAACGACTTTGACCCCGCACTCTTGGCCTCGGGCAACCTGGTCAAAAAGGGATATCGCCTCCTCGCCGAGAATGTAGGAAAGACGGTAGCGATAATTACCGCTATTATCGCGGTGCTGGTCAGCTTTACCGAGATAGGCTTTTATGAATTTGGCTCCCAAGAGATGACAGCCAATATGATACTTATTACGGTGGCATCCTATATCATCTATTTCTCAATGGAGGATGCGGGCGAGAGGCTAGGAAGAGGTGGTGAAGAATACCTCGCCGTCGAGCGGGCATACATAGAAGTCCGCGACAGGATAGAGGCCTCCGACACCCCACTTTTGCGAGAATACTGCAAGGAATACACCGAGGCGGAGCTTGGGCACCGTAGAGCGATGATTTTGGCAGAAGGGGGGCTTTGCGAAAAGGACTATGAGGAATATAAAGAAGGTAGAAATTTTTCACTAAAAGAGCGGTTAACCCTATACCGTGCTAAAAATTCTCGCCCAATTGACCTGACAATAGGCACACTTTTAAGCGAGAGAAACAGCGAAATAAAGGAACTGCGCAACCCCGATAGGCTCAAGCCCTTGCGCCTGTTTTTATCCCTGAT
>JAZSMN010000064.1:0-13843 GCA_045535925.1 Eubacteriales bacterium | reverse complement strand
GGATGCCTTCAACTTTGATATTATTGAAGAAACTACATACGGCAATGTTCGTTACAAGTTCCTCTTGGCTCTCGGCCCTGTATCAACCGACGTTGAGTGGATAAGACTTAAGCCCGGCTCTATTGTTGTAGCAAACGCCTTTGAAAACTGTCAGGCACTCTATACTGCATTTATCCCCGAAGGTGTAACTCTCGGTAGCAGTATGTTCTATAATAACAGTTCTTCCCTGAGAGTATTCCTTGAAGGTAAAGTCCCCACCGACTCCTCGGATTGGCGAGTAATTTATAACGAGGGAACGAGAGTTCTTATAGGTGGATTTGTCCAGGTTGGCGCAGACCGTGTAAGAATGGGTAGCGTCACCGAAGAGGTAAATATAACCGAGGGCGGATTTATCTACAAGGACGGTACTATTTTAGGCTACGTCGGTGGCGAGAGCGAGATTACCTTCCCCACAAGCACCGAAGATATGCCTATAACCTCGGTTGGCGAGTTGGCACTTGCCTATCGCTCTGACATCACCGCCTTAACGATAAATGATATCAGAACCATATCCCCTCTTGCCTTTGCAGAGATGGATAACCTTGTATCGGCAACGCTTTCAGGTGTTGAAACGATAGACCAGCAGGCGTTTATGAATTGTACCTCGCTCGCTACCCTCTCGCTTGGCGAGGGACTCGGTTATATTCGTGCCTACGCATTCTACGGTTGCACCTCGCTTAACGAAGTGACTATGCCCGCAACACTTTACACAATTATGCAGGGCGCATTTGCAGGTTGTACCAGACTTGCCTCGGTTAGTTTTGCCCCCGGAAACACCTCTTGGACGGTGATAGGCACAACAACCGACGGCTATCCCGTTGGGGTTGAAGTGCTCGACCTCGCAAACAGCGAAACCGCCGCGGCAAAGCTTACATCAGAGATTTACTATATGTTCGCTAACACGAATATGTTAAATAATCAGTAAGCGATAAAAGCAAGGCGGCATTCCGCCCCGATATACAAATAAAATATAATCAAACTAAGTTAGCATTAAAAACCCCCTTAAAGTTAAGCCGTAAAACCTCACGGTCGGCTCGCTTTAAGGGGGATTTTTTGTTTTTTTTGCAAAACTTGTCTTGCTCTGTATATATTTGTTTACAGAAGATAGATTGGCAACTCGCCACCTTTGTCGTGCATTTTTATATTCCATTTTACCTGAATTTTTCACAAGTGCCACCCCGTGTTAGGTTTTTATCCTATTTTACAACAAAAGGACAACCCGATAATTCGTCAGGCTGTCCTATGATTTTTTAATTTTTGGTTTGCCGTCAAGGAAGAAAATTATTTATTCAAAAAAGCCTCTACAAAGGCTATCTGCTCCTTTACACTTGCGTAGCCTGTCGAGCCTTTTGAAATTCTCTTGGCGATGCAGGCCTCGAGCGAAATCTCGCCGTACAGGTCCTCGTCAAAGATATCCGAGTGTGCCTTGTAGCACTCAAGAGGGAGGGCATCGAGGGCCACACCCTCCCTAATACACTCTGCCACAATACCGCCAACAATCTTGTAGGCTGTGCGGAAGGGCATTCCCTTTTTAACCATATAGTCGGCAAGGTCGGTGGCATTGATATATCCGCCTGTGGCCGCCTTGTACATATTATCCTTCTTCGACCTCATAGTCTTTATCATAGGGATAAAGATTTCAAGGCACTTTTTGACAGTATCGGTGGCGTCAAAGATAGCCTCCTTGTCCTCCTGCATATCCTTGTTGTAGGCAAGGGGGAGTCCCTTTAACATTGTGAGTGTAGCCATAAGGTCGCCGTAGACTCTGCCCGTCTTTCCACGGACAAGCTCTGCCATATCCGAGTTTTTCTTCTGTGGCATTATCGAAGAGCCTGTGGTGTAGGCGTCATCAAGCTCCACAAATCTAAACTCCCAGCTCGACCAGAGAATTATCTCCTCGCTAAAGCGAGAGAGGTGCATCATTATAAGCGAGAAGGCACTCTCGAGCTCTACACAATAGTCCCTGTCGGACACACCGTCGATAGAGTTTTGCATAATACCGTCAAAGCCTAACGCCTCGGCCACCATATCACGGTCTATGTCATAGGTGGTGCCGGCAAGGGCACAGGAGCCAAGGGGGGAATAGTTCATTCTCTTAAGCGCATCCGAGAGTCTGTCATAGTCACGCATAAACATCATACAATATGCCAAGAGGTGCTGGGCGAAGGTGATAGGCTGTGCCCTCTGAAGGTGGGTGTAACCCGGCATAATAGCATCGGTGTTTGCCTCTGCCTGTCCCTTTATAGCATCGATAAGCGAAAGAAGAAGAGACTTTATTTCCTCGCCTCCCTTACGCATATAGAGTCTTAAATCAAGGGCGACCTGGTCATTTCTGCTTCTCGCGGTATGCAGTCTTTTGCCAGCATCACCTATACGCTTTGTCAGCTCCGCCTCGATAAACATATGTATGTCCTCGGCATCCATATCAAAGGGGAGCGCGCCGCTATCTATATCGGCAAGGATAGAAGAAAGTCCGTCTACTATCGACAGATACTCCCCCTCGGCGAGTATTCCCTTTGTCTTTAGCATAAGCGCGTGCTCGAGGGAGCCTTCAATGTCCTCCTTGTACATCCTTTTGTCAAAATGGATAGAGGAGTTAAAATCGTCGGCAATTTTGTCCGTGTTTCCCGAGGTGCGCCCCGCCCACATCTTTTTCATAAACATCTCCGTATGTAAACAATTATTTTCAAAATTCCACCCGAAACTCTACACGGGGCAGGGCTTGAGTGGAATTTGGTGCCTGTGAATATTACTTTTTATTCCTTGCGTTTACCTGCGCCTGGACCTTGATAGGAAGACCATACAGGTTGATAAATCCAGCAGAGTCAGCCTGGTTGTATACATTGTCCTCGCCGAAGGTAGCAATCTCCTCGGAGTAGAGCGAGTAGTCACTCCATACACCAGCCTTTATGATATTGCCCTTGTAGAGCTTGAGCTTAACCTTACCGGTTACATTTTCCTGTGTCTTATCGACGAAGGCAGAGAGAGCCTCGCGAAGAGGTGTAAACCACTGACCGTTGTAGACAAGCTCGGCAAAGGTGATGGAGAGCTCCTGCTTTTTGTGAGCGGTCATCTTGTCAAGACAAATGGTCTCAAGATAGCTGTGTGCTGCATAGAGAATGCTTCCACCGGGGGTCTCATACACGCCACGGCACTTCATACCTACAAGGCGGTTTTCTACTATATCAAGAAGTCCGATACCATTTGCGCCACCAAGCTTGTTGAGGGCGAGGATAATCTCCTTTGCACTCATCTGTACACCGTCAAGGGCGGTGGGCACACCCTGTACAAAATCAAGGGTGATATAGGTGGGCTCGTCGGGCGCCTGCATAGGCGAAACACCCATCTCGAGGAAGCCGGGCTTGTCATAGAGAGGCTCGTTGCCTGCATCCTCGAGGTCCAGGCCCTCGTGGGAGAGGTGCCATAGGTTTTTGTCCTTGGAGTAGTTGGTCTCGCGATTTATTTTAAGCGGAACACCGTGTGCCTCGGCATACTCTATCTCCTCCTCACGGGACTTTATAGTCCACTCGCGCCAGGGGGCGATTATAGGCATATTTGGAGCAAAGGCCTTGATAGTAAGCTCAAAACGAACCTGGTCGTTGCCCTTACCGGTACAGCCGTGGCAGATAGCATCAGCGCCCTCGGCTATGGCAATCTCGGCAATTCTTTTGGCGATTACAGGACGAGCAAAGGAGGTACCAAGCATATACTCCTCGTACAGTGCGCCCGCCTTTACGGTAGGGATAACATACTCGTCAACAAACTCGTCGGTGAGATCCTCGATATAGCACTTGGATGCACCGGTAGCTATGGCCTTTTCTTCAAGACCCTCCAGCTCATCCGCCTGTCCTACGTTACCGGAAACAGCGATAACCTCGCAGTTGTTGTAATTTTCCTTAAGCCACGGAATAATGATAGAAGTATCAAGTCCTCCGGAATATGCAAGAACGACTTTTTTAATCTGTGATTTATCCATTTTAATTTTTCTCCTTAATATTACCTTCCCGCGAAGCGCGTTTTTTTGATCACAGCGATATTCTAACACTAATTGAATAAATATTCAAGCCCTTTTTGCTATTTTATTACAAATTCGGCATTATGCACTTATTTCTGTAAAAATATTTGTTTCCTTTGTGCATAGATTTGCATATTTGACGCGAATATTCGCATATTTATGCATTATATCCTTTGAGACGGTGCTGTTTTTGGTGGGTAAGCTTTCTAAAATCGGCATACGAACGCATAAAAAATAGACTTTTAAAATCTATACCAAACACAAGCAAAACAGCACAAATTTAATAAAGCCCCCTTAAAGCATCGGTCAAGGCCACGCGGTCGACCACTTTAAGGGGGTGCTTTTATTTTCTTTTTAGAACATTATTAAAAAGCACCCATTGTAAAATGCTTTTTAGAAATATTCTCAAAGAGTGCTTATTACAAAAGATAAACCGGCAAATCGCCACCACCGAGGTTTATATAGCCCTCGGCCTCGCGACCAATGACGGTTTCTGCCACCTCGGTGGGTGTGGGAATGTCATTATTTGACACGGGGGTGGGCTTTTTGCTACTTCTCTTGGTTTTGGCGGGCTTTGGCTCGCTCTTTTTCTTTTGTGCAGGCTTTTTCTTTGCGGGCTCTTCTTTCTCTACCGTCTGCTTGGGCTCTGCCTTTTTCTTGGTAGCCTTCTTTGGCTCCTTGGCAGGCTCGGTAACAGGGATATCTACCACAACGACAGGCATCTCGATAGGCTCTACAATGCTACTGTTTTCCATATCGGGAGCAGAGGTGGTCACACGGCTATATCCATTGTTCTTTACACGCTTAATAGAATCTCTACCTAACGGCATACTTCATAATCTCCTTTGCAAGCTTGACATACTCGAGGGCGGAGCGGCTGTACTTCTTGTAGGCGACGACAGGCTGGCTGTTGTCCTGTGCCCACTCGATGGCGGCATCCACGCGGATATAGGTCTCGAAGAGTCTGGCTACGTCGCCTTCCTTGAGGGTCCCGACTGTTTGCTTGAAGTAGTTTTTCCTCTCGTCCGCCTTGGTTATAGCGATGCCGAGAACCTCAAGCTTTGGGGATATGCCTCGCACCTGACCAATAAATTCAAACATATTCGCCAAACCAAACAGTCCCCAGGGACTCGCCTCCACAGGGATAACCACAAAGTCAGAGGCGCACATTATATTCATCACCCAGCCACCGAGGGTGGGGGGTGCATCTATCAAAACATAGTCATAATATCCGCGGGCAAGTATAGGACCGAGGCACTTTTTCAGTATCAGCTCTCTCTGCCACTTGGAAAACAGGTCGAACTCCACTCCACTCATCAGCGAGGTAGAGGGGATAAGGTCAAGTCCCCGGTAGGGGGTCTCGACTACAAAGTCCGAGAGGTCCTTTTCGCCCTTTATAGCATAATATATGTTCTTCTCGCCGGTAGCCAAGGCCATAGCCTCCTCCTCGCCAAAGAAGGAGAGGGTCAGGTTCATCTGCATATCGCCGTCTATAAGAAGCACTCGCTTGCCCGCGCGTGCCATAGCACAGCCCACATTTGACACGGTGGTGGTCTTGCCACTACCGCCCTTGTTGTTGGCGAAAGAAATCACAACAGTTCTACTCATTGTTTATTCTCGCTTTCGGTTTGGTTTTCGTCCTCGTTTAGGTAGTCTAAAATTGCCGACAGGCCCTCGCCCGTCACAGCACTAACAGGAAAAATTTTCTTGCATCCCGCAAGGCGCAGCCACCTCTCTACTCGCTCTACATTGGCATCGGGCTTGTCTATACCCGAAATAATTCCTATGACCTCGCGGTTTACAAGGCTGGTGATACAGGGGGAGAAAATCGAGTAGGGCTCGTTGGCGCTAAGCACCAGCCCCACCACATCCGCCTCGTAGGAATAGAGCGCCAAAGCGCCGCTGGTCTGACGAAGCTCGGTGTACTCTCCCGGGGTATCTATAACAGTATCGAGGTAGTTTATATATTGAGTTTTAAAATACTTTATCTCCTCGCCACGCAAGGCCTGGGTAAGGGTGGTCTTGCCTGCGGCTACTCGACCTATTAAAATTATTTTTTTCATTTCTTAGATTAGGTTCTTGTGATTTCGCAGCAGGTGTAGCCAAGCTTGTTAATCACATAGGAGCGAATAGCCTCAAATGCGGACTCAACAGCCGACACACTACCCGAAATAATAAGCGTACCTGTAAATCTATCCACAAAGCCGACCTCGGCACCCGAGGACTTAAGCGCGATGTCCGCGGCGATAACCGCACTCTCGGCAGGGCTTATGGTAAGGACACCGATAGCGCTCCTGGTATAATCGGTCCTGGGGTCAAGACCAAGCTTTACATAAAGCACATCGTCGGGGTTTGCAATTATATGACAGAGAGTCACCTGTTTGCCAGGGACAAGCTCCTGGACTATTCTCATTTTTTCTTTAAGTTCCATATCTATCTCCTTGTTTGACAAGTAAATAATTGTTTACTTTTTCTGGCTTATCCGCCAATTTGACACTTAAGTCCCGACTCCTCTGCCACCGACAAAAGGTGCTCCATTTTAGCACGGGTGGGGGGTTCTATGTCGGGGAGCGAGTATTTTCTGCCAAGGCCGTCATACTTATCAGCACCCAGCCTGTGATAGGGTAAGAGGTGATGCTCTTCTACTGTACCAAGACTTCGGGCGAATTTTGATATTACTCTAATCTCTTCGGGTGTGTCATTAAAGGTGGGGATAACGGGGGTGCGTATTACAAGCTCGACCCCGCTCTTTGCGAGAAGCCTTGCGTTTTCGAGGATTTGCTCGTTGGGCATGCCTGTGTATTCCTTGTGTTTTACGGAGTCCATATGCTTTATGTCCATAAGCACCAGGTCAAGGTAAGGCAGGAGCTTTTCAATCTCGCCAAAGGGGAGGGATGCCGCGGTTTCGATAGCGGTGTGCAGACCGTTTTCCTTGGCGGCTCGAAGTAGGTCCCTCGCAAAATCCGCCTGTGCGAGCACCTCGCCACCAGAGAGAGTTAGTCCACCGCCCGAGCGGTCATAGAAGGTCATATCCGAGAGAATTTCGGGCATTATTTCGCCAACGGTGACGTCCTTGCCCACCGTCTTTTGCTTGCCGCCCTCTATCATACTCTCTATCTCGTAGCTTTGGCTCTCGGGGTTACAGCACCAGGCACATCGCATATAGCACCCTTTAAGGAACACTATCGTACGAATACCAGGACCATCGTGGATAGAAAACCGCTGGATATTAAATATTCTACCTTTTGTATCGTATATACTCATAGTCTTCCTTTCTGTAAAGTTTCTCCTCTAAATGCTTTCACCTGACATTTTCAATTTTACATTTTCAATTGTCAATTCTGCATTATCCTTACCATCCCTGCTGGGTACGGTTGATTATATCGTCCTGCAAGGACTTTGAAAGCGTGGTAAACAGTGCCGAATAGCCTGCGACACGAACCACAAGGGTCTTGTAGTTTTCGGGATGCTTTTGTGCGTCAAGGAGGGTCTCTCTTGTGACCACGTTAAACTGCATATGCATTCCCTTTTGGTCGAAGTAGGAGCGAATAAGGGCAACGAACTTGGTGAGGCCCGACATCCCCTCAAGAGCCGAGGGGTGGAACTTCTGGTTTAAGAGAGTGCCGTTGGAGGCAATTCCCTGCTCCAGCTTTGCCACCGAGTTTGCGGTAGCGGTGGGGCCCTTTATATCTCTGCCCGAGGCAGGGCCAATGCCGTCCGCCAAGGGGGTGTATGCAAGTCGGCCGTCGGGGGTTGCACCGGTAGTGCCACCGAGGGGCACGTTTGCCGAAACGGGATAGAGTCCTGCCTGGAACATTCCGCCACGGACATTCTTGTACTTCTCAACCTCTTTGGTGTAGGAATTTGCCACATCGCGGGCAAACATATCAACATCGTAGATATCGTTGCCGTACTTTGGACAGTCCTCGTCTATGGCGCGCTTGATTTCTCTGTACTTCGCCATCTGCTCGGGGGTAAGAGAGGAACAGGTGGTAACCTCGCGGTATATAAGCTCCACCGCCTCGGGGGTTATCTCTACACCATCCATAGCCAGCTCGGTAGCTATCTCGAGGGTGAGCTTTTCTGCCGCCGCACCAGAGAGGGGGTAGCCAAAGTTGGCCTTCATAGCCTCGCGGAAGTCCACAAGAGTAAATCTCTTCTCGTCAAAGACAAGCTTCTTTATCGCTACAAGACCGTCGGTGTTGTTGGCAATACCAAATCCCTGGGGACCTGTAAAGTTGTAGACTGCTCCACCCTCCTGCAAGGACTTGCCTCTACCTATACAGTCATCGACCATACAGGACTGGAAGGGCAAGGGACAACGCACCGCGTGGGCGGCGTCAATAGCGTTGTTGGCGTTGACAAGAAGCTTTATCATATAGGACTGCTGTGTCTTGTAGGCACCATAGAACTGCTCGAAGGAGGTGATATCCTCGACCTCGGGGGTGTCAATTCCTATCTTTATACCCTTATCTACACCTGCATTAAAGGCCAGCTCCATGGGTCTGCACATGTTGAAGAAGGCGGCATCGTGCCAGCCGTCCGTCTTATGGGGAGCCTGGGGCTCTACACAACCTATGATGCAATAATCTCTGGCATCCTCGAGGGTGAGGCCTCTTGCCATAATAGAGGGGATTATAATCTCGTCATTGTAATAAGCGGGCAGACCCGTGCCAAGTCTTGTGAGTGCCGCCGCCTTGATAAGCAGGTCGCGGGGCGAGCCGTTCCATACTCTTATAGATATAGAGGGCTGAGGAAGGGGCACGTGCATAGACGCCTCAAGGCACATATAAGAGAGGTCGTTTGTCGCGTCAAGACCGCTCTTGTCCTGGCCACCGACAATGAGGTTTTGGAACATACCATAACCAGCAAAGCCGTCTGCCGAGCCTGCGTCTCTTACCTTGTTTATATCGTTTAGCTTTACCCAGATACAGTCGATAAGCTCCTGCGCCGACTCTCTTGTGATAGCTCCGCGCTCAAGGTCCGCCTTGTAATAGGGGTACATATACTGGTCAAATCTACCAGGGGATATGGAGTGTCCGCTGGACTCGACCTGAAGAAGGAGCTGTACAAACCAGAAGGACTGGCAGGCCTCATAGAAGGAGGTGGCGCCAAACTCGGGCACTCTTGCGCAGTTCTTGGCAATCTGTTCAAGCTCGGCGCGTCTAACCGGGCACTTCTCGGTCTTTGCCGACTCTCTTGCAAGCCTTGCGTATCTGCGGGCATACTCGATAACACCCTCACAGCTCTCGATAACCGCCCCGAGGAAGTTGGTTCTTGCTATGTATTCGGGGTCGCTGACATCCAATCTTTCAAGAGCGGCGAGCGCCTCGGATATGATACCGCGATAACCCTTTGCCAAGACCTTGCCGTAGTCTACGCACACGTGGCCGATGCCGTTGTAGAAGTAGTTTCCGGGGGTGAAAATCGAATGCTTTGTAAAAGCGGCATAAGCCTCGGGCGACATATTTGCGCGCGCCAGGTCGGAGCAGGTGCGTCCGTGCCAATAGGGATAAACCTCGCGCAGTTCTTTCTTTGTTTTTTCGCTGATATAGAAGGGGTCTGCCGCACGGGTTGCCACGGTTTCAAACTCTGCCTCGAGCCACTCATAGGAATACTCGGGGAATACCTGGCATCCACGGGGTGAGGTAGTCGCGCTTCCTACTATCAGCTCGCCGTCGCGGATAACAATAGGAATGTTGCGAAGTATATGGGCAAAAGCGGCACTGCGGCGCTTTATAATAGGCAAATCCTCGGTAGCTCGGTAGCTCTCGGTAACCAAAATACCGCGGGCAGACTCTATCTCGGGCATCTTCTCGTAGAGGTCGCCCACAAGTCTATCAATTCTCGCGCTTTTATCTATTACGAATTTAATGCTTTCCATAATTCTCTCCAAGCAATAAATTTATTACATTTGGTTCCACAAATCCTCGTGGGGTGCGGCAATAACAGAGGTAGCCGACAGGGATGCAACCCCCTTTGCGTAGTTGCTCGCCGCCTCTACTGCGGCGCTGACGTCACCGATTTCGCCGGTTAGCATTACAACACCCTTGCCGCCCATACCGCGGGAAACACGGAGGTCATATATACTGACCCTGGAGGTCTTGACCGCGATATCTGCGCACTTGATAGCGCTCGCCGCCGAGAAGGTCTCGACCAAGCCGAGTGCACCGTCGGGGGTGGCAGTGGCGGTGCCAAAGAGTGCGGCTATAACCTGCTCGTCTATCCTACCCATAATCGAGGAGTCGATGACATATCCGTCAAAGCGAGCGACCACGTGGTTTACAGCGGCGGTTATATTGGATATCGAGCCACTTAATATTATCTCATATTTACCAGGGCAGGAGGGGTGTGCCGAAACCATCTCAACGCCCGCACTTTTGAGCGCCGCATCGGCGGCCTCCACTCCCTTGGGAATACATTTCAGTTCTATTACTCCAATAGCCTTATACATTTCTAACCTCTATCATCTCTTCTTATCTATCCTGATAAAGTCCCGCTCTACGCTTACCACACCGTCAATAGAAGCCGCGATGCTAACCGAGAGTCCCTCGCCATACTTTGCGACGATATCTCCGCGAGCAACCACCTGTCCGTCGTATGCCACGGGAACCGCAGGAGCACCGATTATTCTACCAAGAGGAATTTCCACACGGTCAAACTCCATAGGTCCTAAATATTCGGGTACCTTATCATATTTTCTCACCCCGAGCATAGATGCCCATTTTTCAGAGGGTATCATTCTGTACTCCCTCTCCTCTGTGACCTCTACATCCTCGGTGGCTATGTATTTCATTTTGTTTTTAGCAAGCAACGCCTTGTACTCGCTTATTACCGCCTTTGGCGATATTCCCTGGCTACAAGCAAGGCTCTCGCAAATTCCACAGCCACAGCAGAGGGTGGCGGAAATTACAAGGCTTGGCTCCACCTTTACAGCTCCCATAGCCGTCCTCACCATTTTGTGGGGCTCGAGGGGGTAGCCGAGCAGAGCACGGGGGCACAAATCGGTACACCTGGTACATTGACAGCAGGCGGTCTCGGCCCTGGTTATTGCCAGTCTGGGGTTCAGTCTTTTAGTTTCTATTGCCCTCGTTTCGGTGGGCAATATATTTATCGCCTTGGTGGTCTTGGTGACTACGGCAGTATTAGGATTTATAAGTCTACCCATAGACGGGCCGCCGTCAATGACGCTGTGTGTCGGTGGAACGGTTATACCAAGGGCCGAGAGAACATCCCCTACCCTGGTACCAACGGGCACTCTTATTACTGCGTGGCGCTCTACGTCACCACCCACGGTAATCCACTTTTCCCACACGCGCTCGCCATATCTTACAGCGCGACCAAGGTTGTACATTGTTTCCACATTGTCAACTATAACCGCGGAGGTTATCGGGAGATTGCCAGGTCTTACAATTCTGCCTGTCGCCTGGTATATCAGACTTATCTCGTCGCCTATGGGGTACACGTCGGGAAGAATTTTTACAAATATACCCTTGTCGAGGGTCGCGCCGTCCTGGAAGGAAAGGCGCTCTGCGGTGTGCTTTTTTATACACAAAAGGGCGCGGGGAATATGACAGTATGCCATAACCTCACGAATGCCCGCCAAAATCAGGGGCATCTCCCTTGACATAAGCACATAGTCGGTATACAGGAGTGGCTCACACTCGGCGCCGTTCACCACCAGGGTGTCAGCCCCGTCGGCAAGCTTGGCATAGGAGGGAAAACCCGCTCCACCGGCACCAACAATACCCGACTCCTTCATTAGTTTTTTAAGATCCATATTTACCTCACTCCCTGCCGAGGGAGAAAATCATTATTAGTCTACTATACCTACAATAACAGCATCTGCGGGTGCAGAGGTGTTGTTAAGCGCAAGACGTGCCGACGAGCCTGTGGTGATAAGCACTATCTCGCCAATACCAGCACCAACCGAGTCAATAGCAACTATGTAATCATCGGTGAGCACTCCGTTTTTCATAAGCTGAACTTCCATAAACTTGGAGCCGACAAGAGCCGACTGCTTTTTGGTGGACACTATGTGTCCCTTAATCATTCCTCTTAACATATCAATACCTCCTAATTATTCTTTTACAATCTTCACGCGACAGCCATTTCCTATGCCAACAGCATTTGCATCATCGGTATCCACGTGCATCTCCAAGCGGAAGTCCTTATGCACTCTTACCTGTACGTCATACCATCTGGTCCTGCGAGTACCCTCGACGTCCACTGTTACATAGTCGCCGTCCTTCACACCAAAGCGCACACCGTCCTCGAGCGACATATGTATGTGTCTGTTTGCAATAATGCATCCCTCTTTCAGTGTGACAACACCCTTAGGGCCTACTATTGTAATAGGCGAAGAGCCAGCTATCTTGCCCGACTCTCTTACAGGGGGCTTGACCTTGAGGGTGTAGGAATCGGTCTTGGATATCTCTACCTGGGAGGCAGATCGAACAGGGCCCAGGACTCTCACGTTCTCGATAGGACGAAGCGAGGGTCCGATAATAGTCAATGTCTCCTTGCAGGCATACTGTCCAGGCTGGCTAAGCTCCTTTAGGGGTGTCAGCTCATACCCGGGACCAAAGAGCGCCTCAAGGTCACCCTTCGAGAGGTGTATGTGTCTATTGGATACACCCACAGGGACTGTGCCGTCATCGGTAGTCGCCACCGTCTTATCCATTCCTGCTATAACTCTTTTTACTATTTCAGCGATTTTATCGTTCAAGGTTTCCATAACCATTTCCTTTCGTTGACTAATCTCTTGTATTGAAGAAAGGCTTGAAAGCTTCAAACCCTTTTTCAATACCCAAAGGCACGAGGCCTTTGGATATTGTGTCGATAACTAAACCTTCTATTACTTAATAGAGGGGAGAAGTTTCTCAACGTCTGCGTGGGGACGGGGAATAACGTGAGTAGCGATAACCTCACCAAGAGAGGTTGCCGCAGCAGAGCCTGCCTCAACAGCTGCCTTAACTGCACCGACATCGCCGCGAACCATAACGCTTACAAGTCCGCTACCGATTTTCTCGGAGCCGATAAGCACAACATTTGCAGCCTTTACCATTGCATCTGCAGCCTCGATAGCAGCTACAAGACCTCTGGTCTCTACCATTCCAAGTGCTTCCATTGTGTTTTCCTCCTATAAAAAATATTTTTTAATAACTAATCTATATTTTCAGCATTCGCCAAAAACCTTATTTAGATGAATGACCGACACGGGGGTCCCGCGCCATAGAAAGCTATGGCACGGATATATTAGCCCGTAGTCAAAAATGCCATTACATCGGGGTGAGGGCGTGCGATTACCTCACAGCACTTCACCTTGCCGACCTCGGCCGCGGCCACAGCACCAGCCTCAAGAGCCGCCTTTACAGCAGAAACCTCGCCCTCGACAACAACCGTGACGAGTCTGCCACCAAGACGCTTTTCAACGTGGATAAGCTTTACATCGGCCGCCTTTACCATAGCGTCGAGGCCTGTTATTGCGGCGACCATCGCCTGCACTTCAAGCAACGCTATTGCCTTCATTTGTTAAGCCGCCCTTCTTAGATTACTTAATAATGGGCAAGAGCTTCTCAACGTCTGCATGAGGACGAGGAATAACGTGAGTAGCGATAACCTCACCAAGAGAGGTTGCAGCTGCAGTACCTGCTTCAACTGCTGCCTTTACCGCACCAACATCACCACGAACCATAACGCTTACAAGTCCGCTACCGATCTTCTCGGAGCCGATAAGTACAACATTTACTACCTTTACCATTGCATCTGCAGCCTCAATTGCAGCTA
>JAZSMN010000150.1:0-8561 GCA_045535925.1 Eubacteriales bacterium | reverse complement strand
GATTATTCCTATCGTGGACTCTATCGAGGCCCTCTCTGACAAATTTATCAATATGACTGATGATGAGCTTCGTGCATATACAGATAAGCTAAAGTGTGACCTTGCATCCGGCAAGACTCTTGACGATATACTCCCCGAGGCATTTGCCCTTGTAAGAGAGGCGGATGACAGAGTTCTTGGCAAAAGACCCTTCCGTGTCCAGCTTTTAGGCGGTATTCTTCTGCACCAAGGAAGAATTGCCGAGATGAAAACCGGCGAGGGTAAAACGCTTGTGGCAACTCTGCCCGCATATCTTAACGCCCTGTCGGGCAAGGGTGTGCATATAGTCACGGTAAACGACTATCTCGCCACTCGTGACAGCGAGGAAATGGGACGCGTATATGCATTCCTCGGCCTTACCACAGGACTTATAGTTCACGGGCAAACCCCTGACGAAAAGCGAGCAGCCTATGCGGCGGATATAACCTATGCTACCAACAACGAGCTTGGATTTGACTACCTTCGTGACAATATGGTCACTTACAAGGAAAAAATGGTGCAAAGAGGTCACAATTTTGCTATTGTCGACGAGGTTGACTCTATACTTATCGACGAGGCGAGAACCCCTCTTATCATATCCGGTCAGTCTGCCAAGTCCACCGACCTTTATGAACGCGCGGACGAGCTGGTGCGCAGAATGTCAAGACACGTCATCAAGGAAATGGATGCAAAGCAGGACCTTGACACCTACTCCGAGGACTTTATTGTAGACGAAAAGGCTCGCACAGCTGTCCTCACAGGTCACGGAACGTTAAAGGCAGAGAAATTCTTTGGCATAGACAACCTCTCTGACCCCGAGAACCGCACCATTTTGCACCACGTTAATATCGCTATCAAGGCTCACGGTGTAATGCATCGCGACACCGACTATATAGTTAAGGACGATTCGGTTATCATAGTCGACACCTTTACAGGCCGTCTTATGCCAGGTAGACGCTACAACGATGGTCTTCACCAGGCAATCGAGGCAAAGGAAAAGGTGGAGGTGCAGAAGGAGAGCCGCACTATCGCGACAATAACCTTCCAAAACTTCTTCCGCCTTTATACCAAGCTGTCGGGTATGACGGGTACCGCTCTTACCGAGGAGGACGAATTTAAGCAGATTTATGCCCTCGACGTTATCGAAGTGCCTACAAATATGCCTATGATAAGAATCGACCGCGAGGATGCAGTTTACCGTTCTCGTGCGGGCAAATATCGTGCTATTATCAGACAGATACAAGCCTGCCACGCAAAGGGACAGCCTGTGCTTGTCGGTACCGTTTCTATTGACAAGTCCGAGGAGCTGTCGGTGCTTCTTCGCCGTGCGGGTATCCCCCACAATGTGCTTAATGCAAAGCACCACGAAAAAGAAGCGGAGATTGTTGCCCAGGCGGGTAGCTACGGCGCAGTCACCATTTCCACAAACATGGCGGGCCGTGGTACGGATATAAAGCTCGGAGGAAACCCCGAGTTCCTTGCTAAAAAAGACCTGCACAGGCTTGGCTACGAGGATACACTTATTGCCGAGGCGACAGGAACCTCGGATACAGATAACGAGGAAATCCTTGCTATTCGTGAAAAGTATAAAGAGCTATACGACAAGCACCTCGAAGAGCTTCGCCCTGAGATAGAAAAGGTGCGCGAGGCAGGTGGTCTATACATTCTCGGTACAGAAAGACACGAGTCAAGACGAATAGACAACCAGCTCCGTGGTCGAAGCGGTAGACAGGGCGACCCCGGCGAATCCCGTTTCTTCCTCTCCCTGGAGGACGCTCTAATCCGTCTGTTTGGTCAATCCGAAAGACTGGTGGCTCTCTCTATAAGGCTTGGCCTGGATGAGGACACAGAATTGAGTGCAAAGCTACTCTCCGGCACTATCGAAAACGCACAGAAGACCATAGAGAGCAACAACTTTGAAAGAAGAAAGAACGTCCTCAACTATGATGACGTTATGAACCAGCAGCGTAAGGTTATCTACGCACAGCGCAAAGAGGTGCTGTTTGAGGATAGCATCGAGGACACTATCGAAAAAATGATAGTAGGCTCGGTAAGTACTATGTTTGAGATATGCTTTGGCTCGGATAATCCCAAGGAGTGGAACTTTGCCGAATTTGTATCTCACTACTACGGTCATCTGGTCGACAGCCACGGCTTTAGATACACAGAGGAAGAGCTGGCCTCTATCGATAAGGATGCTTGGAAGGAAGAGCTTATCAAAAGAGCGCTCGAAATTTGGCGCTCCAAGGACGAGCTGTTCCGCGATACCCCCGAGAGGAGCATGCGCGAGCTCGAGAAAAAGCTGTTGCTTATGACTGTCGATATGAAGTGGATGGACCACCTGGAGGCGCTGGACGAGTTGCGTGAATATGTAGGTCTTAATGCCTATGCACAGCGCGACCCTGTGGCTATCTATCGTCTTGAAAGCTCGGAGATGTTCGACGCAATGATAGACGAGATTAAGGAAGAAACCGTGCAGAAGATACTCTCAGTGGATATTCGCCGCGAGTCTACCCAGCGCGAGCAGGTGGCAAAGGTGACAAGCGAGGGCTTTGTTGGTGGCGAGAAGAAGGTCGCACGCAAGCCTGTTAGAAGCGTCAAGGTCGGTAGAAACGACCCCTGCCCCTGTGGTAGTGGTAAAAAATACAAGAGATGCTGTGGTCTAAACGACTAACATAAAAGGATTTGTAATATGGGTTTTGGAACTCTATTTATAGGCTATTTCCTGCTACTGAATATAACGGCACCCGGAATTAGTGATATTATTGCGGCACTTGTAATGCTGCTGGGTTTGTATCGCTTGAGAAGGATTAATAGCAAATTTCAGGCGGGATTTATTGTAGATGTTTGCTTCAGCGGCTTTGCCCTTGTCGAGCTGGTCTTGTGGTCGCTCGATATAATGAAAATGCTTGATGTTACGGCGATTACCCCATATACGGGTATGATACGCAGCCTTTTGGTTGCTGTCCTAACAATAGCTGTTTTGATGGGTATACACGATGTGGCAAAAGAGGTAGAGCTTAAAAAGCTACCAACAACCGCCTCGGTGATGACATACATTAGCCTTGCGGTATTTGGTATTGCCATTTTGATGGAAGCGCCTATGCTCATCTCCTGGCTGCCTCCCCTCTTTTACTCGGTGTTTGGTATAATTGCGGTACTCGGCTCGTTTGTTGTTATAATAATAAATCTAACAGTCATTTACAACGCGTATGCCTGTATTTGTATGCCCTCCGACCAGAAGAAAGCCCCAAAGAATGATAACGAGGGCGAGGGATTTCTCGCCGCGTTTCGCCGTAGAAAGGCAGAGCGCGAAAGAGAGGACGCAGAATATCGCGCCGAGGTTGCAAAAAGAAAAGAGGAAGAGAGGAAAGGTAAATAATGAAGCACCTTTTCACAAAAAAGCATTATACCGCCATTCTCTTTTCGCTGGTGCTTTTATGTAACCCCAACTTCCATACGGTGGATATTCTACCCGACTTTATAGGATATTTCCTTATGGCGAGCGCTATAGGTCACGCGGCGGATATCGCGCCCTACTTTGCCGAGATGAAAACCTGGCTTAATCGCCTGGGAATAATCACACTTGTTAAGCTTCCCGCCACTCTTGTGATGTATGGAAACATGCACGCAGGAAGGGATATTGTCCCGCTCTTTACCCTTTCGTTTGCTATACTTGAGTTAATCTCTCTTTTGGCGCTTATTTCAAATGCGTATAAAGGTCTTTGCTACCTCGGTCAAAGAAGCGATATAAAGAGCCTTATTTCGCCCATAAAGATGTTTGGTATGGATATTACTGCCGATGGTTTAAGAGGCTTGACAACACTTTTTGTAGTAGCGAAGGCTGTACTTAACACCCTGCCGACGGTCTGCCTTTTGACCTATACCGACCCCAATATGGCGCGCCTTGCACAGTCGCTCTATGCGCCCCTCGAGTTAGGCTCACTTGGTATTGTGCTCCTCTTTGGAGTAGCGTGGTGCGTTATATGCTCTGCCTATGTAAAGGGCGTTGCAAAGGAAGGTGGGGTTGGCGATGGGCTGATGGCGATGGCCGGCGAGATGAAGCTTGGCGAAATAGATAGAAAAATCAAACAAAGAAAGCTCCTTGGTGGAGTGACTCTTCTATTCTTCTCTATATTTTTCACCTTTGATATCTCATTCCGTCAGACAAACAACGTAAACATTCTTCCCCACTTTATATTTGCAATCATAATCTTTATAGCATTTTGTCGACTGTGCACGGATAAGAGGTTACATAGGATTTTGACTATTGCCTTCTCCCTATCCGTACTGACGAATGTCATATATCAAATAGTGTCTGCCGCTTTCTTTGACAAGTACACTTATCTTGACATTCTCGAGCTTCGTCCCGCGAAGGAAATGTATATGTGGGTAGAGATTTCTTCCGTAATTGAAACGGTCGCATTTTTGGGACTTTATGTGATTTTAGTTTTGTCGCTTGCATCGTCTATTAGAGAAAACACTGGCACATCTCCCCGTGAGCAGGGATATTCTCGCGCATCAAAAGATAGGCACAAAAGTCTCATAAACAAGGGTATTGGGATGTTTGTCATTCTTGCACTTGTCTCTATCTCCAAGTGCATAAACGTATTCCTTTGGGGAAATCCTCACTCAGAATTTACTGAGGGGGCGGACGGTGTTATTGACATAATGGCAGAACCTACATTCTCCTGGTTTGGTACTATAATCTTCGCCTTGTCGGTTGTTTGTGTAATATATGCCTATATGTTCACAAACGAACTTAAAGACGAGATAAAAATCAAGTATGATATAAATTCCTAAACAAAAAGGACAAGCAAATGCTTGTCCTTTTTTAAATTATTTAACACGGTATCAGGGTTTCAACCGTTATTAGTAGGTAGTTTTGCCTTTGCCTGGGCGTGAATAAACGCGACAGCCTCGGTTTTGTTGTCGGGTGAGGGCTGCTTTCCCGAAAGGAAGTCACGGAAAGCAGAAAGCACACTATCCTTGCAAGCCTCTATGGTTTTGTCATTGCGAATAAAGGAATAAATGAAGCGAGAATAGCGGTCGATTCCAAGATAGTCGGCAATGTTGTTGCGCTTTCTACCCTCGACAACTCGTATAAGGCGCTCGTCGGAGGAGTTTGCATCAAGCCTACCTTCAAGGCGGCGCTCTATTGTATCAAGCTCATCGTAGATATATACCGAGCAGGAATTGTAGTCGGGATTGAGGCCAAGGCTTTTTACCCCCTCAAGGTCGAGGACCAACAGGGGGATTTTCCCCTCGGAGTGTGCCCTCTTTAATTCCTCGTTGCGCGTACCGTAGCGGTGGCCACCATAGGTCATATGCTCAGCAAACACACCCTTTTCTATCGCCTCTTCAAACTCGGCGTGTGTGTAATAGATATATTCATCGTCACGTCCGTCCCCTCTTGGCTCGCGTGTGGTAGCAGAGCGAAGATAGGTAAAACGGGGGTCGGTATCTATAATTGCGTCAGCGATAGTAGACTTTCCTATGGCAGAAGGGCCTGCTATAATCAAAATATCGTTCATACTAAATCCTTTTCCGGCTTTCAGTTTTTAATTATTTGTTGGGGAAAATCTTTTCCTTACCACCCATATAGGGGCGAAGCGCTACGGGAATGTTAACAGAGCCATCGGCATTAAGGTTGTTCTCAAGGAATGCGATAAGCATTCTGGGAGGTGCTACAACGGTGTTGTTGAGGGTGTGAGCAAGGTAAATCTTACCATCCTCGCCCTTAACTCTTATCTTAAGACGGCGAGCCTGTGCCTCACCAAGGTTGGAGCAAGAGCCAACCTCGAAGTACTTCTGCTGACTGGGGCTCCATGCCTCAACGTCAATACTCTTTACCTTCAAGTCTGCAAGGTCGCCAGAGCAGCACTCGAGAGTGCGTACAGGAATATCGAGGGTACGGAACATATCAACGGTGTTCTGCCAAAGTCTGTCAAACCACATAGGCGACTCCTCGGGCTTGCAGACAACTATCATCTCCTGCTTCTCGAACTGGTGGATACGGTAAACTCCTCTCTCCTCGATGCCGTGGGCGCCCTTCTCCTTACGGAAGCAGGGAGAATACGAGGTAAGAGTATAAGGAAGAGATGCCTCGGGGTTGATAGTATCGATAAACTTACCTATCATAGAGTGCTCGGAGGTACCGATAAGGAAGAGATCCTCGCCCTCTATCTTGTACATCATTGCGTCCATTTCGGCAAAGGACATAACACCGGTAACAACACCGGAGCGAATCATATAGGGGGGGATGCAATAGGTAAAGCCACGGTCGATCATAAAGTCACGTGCATAGGAAATAACCGCAGAGTGAAGTCTTGCGATATCTCCCATAAGGTAATAGAAGCCGTTGCCTGCAACCTTTCTCGCGCTGTCAAGGTCGATGCCAGAGAAGGACTCCATAATATCGGTGTGATAAGGAACCTCGAAGTCGGGAGTCACGGGCTCGCCATAACGCTGCACCTCTACGTTTTCGCTATCATCCTTACCGATTGGAACGGTGGGGTCGATGATATTGGGGATAATCATCATTATATTTCTTACTTTTTCCTCAAGCTCTGCCTCGAGCGCCTCACACTGGCGAAGCTCTTCTGCCTGGGCAGCGACAATCTTCTTTGCTTCTTCTGCCTCTTCAAAGCGCTTTTGACCCATCAGGGCACCAATAGACTTGGAAACCTTGTTTCTATTAGCACGGAGCTCATCTGCGCGGAACTTGTTACGGCGAAGGAGCTCGTCAAGCTCGATAACCTCGTCGACCAAGGGAAGCTTGGAATCCTGGAACTTGTTGCGAATATTCTCTTTTACCACCTCGGGGTTTTCTCTTAAGAATTTGATGTCAATCATTTTAATTCTCCTATATTATATATAAATTATTTATTAAACAAAAAAGGCCTTCCTATCCCACACATGGGACGGAAGACTCCGCGGTACCACCCAACTTACAGGCCGTGCCTGTCACTCTATGACGGAAAGGTCCGCCCTCCTCTGCTCCTCGCAGAATGCTCTCGGAGTGGAACACGCTACCCCCACAAATGACTCGCACCAACCGTCATCTCTCTTTATGCATAGTAACGCAGATTCTCCTGTCTTTGCATATATATAATTATAATAGATAGGTGATTATTTTTCAAGTCCTTTTAGAAAAAAATATTTTATATTTTATTAAAATATCGCTCTCATATATATTTTTTTGAGTTTCGTCGTTTTTTCAAGTTTATAAGAGCGCGTTTTTTATAAAAGAGAGACAAAATTACGCTTTTTTAAGCAAAATATGCCTTTTCTATTGATTTTTGATAGCATTTAAGTTATAATGTTTAGAGAAAAATATTTTCAAGGAGTAATAATATGTTAGTTTCTGCAAAGGAAATGCTGGCTAAGGCTAAGGCTGGTCACTATGCTGTAGGTCAGTTCAATATCAACAACCTTGAGTGGGCAAAGTCCATTCTTCAAACCGCCGAGGAGATGCAGTCCCCTGTTATCCTTGGTGTGTCCGAGGGTGCTGGTAAGTATATGTGTGGCTACAAGACCATCGTTGGTATGGTTGAGGGTATGATTGAGGGACTCGGCATCACCGTTCCTGTTGCCCTTCACCTCGACCACGGCTCGTACGAGCACGCATACAAGTGCATCGAGGCAGGCTTCTCTTCTGTTATGTTCGACGGCTCGCACTACCCCATCGAGGAAAATATCGCAAAGACCAAGGAGCTCGTAGCAGTTTGCAACGAGAAGGGTCTGTCTATCGAGGCAGAGGTAGGCGCTATCGGCGGTGAGGAAGACGGTGTTGTTGGTAACGGTGAGGTAGCTGATCCCGCTGAGTGCAAGATGATTGCTGATCTCGGTGTTACTATGCTCGCTGCAGGTATCGGTAATATTCACGGTAAGTATCCCGAAAACTGGGCTGGTCTCAACTTTGAAGTTCTTGCAAAGATCTCGGAAGAGGTTGGCGATATGCCTCTCGTTCTTCATGGTGGTACAGGTATCCCCTCTGAGATGATACAGAAGGCTATCTCTCTTGGTGTATCCAAGATAAACGTAAATACCGAGTGCCAGCTCGCATTCGCTGCCGCTACTCGTAAGTACATCGAGGCTGGCAAGGACCTTAGCGGTAAGGGCTTTGACCCCAGAAAGCTTCTTGCAGATGGTGCTGCCGCTATCAAGGCTACCGTTAAAGAGAAAATCGAACTCTTCGGTTCCGCCGGCAAGGCATAATTTAACTTATACATTTTCTTATAAAAACGGAGGTTTTTGCCTCCGTTTTTTTGTTTTGTTATAGAAAAATGCGGCTAAAATCAAGGTGTTTTAAAAATACTCTGTATTATTCCCGCTAAAACGGAATATACTTTTTATAAGAACATTTTCGGGGTGATTTATGAAAAAACGGGCTATTATTTGGGGAGTTGTCGGGTTTGTTTTTACTTCAATTTTGGGTGTAATTTTACACTTTTTATACGGGTGGCTTGGCGAGGCTATGTGGATTGCGCCATTCTCGGGTATAAATGAGTCGACCTGGGAGCATATGAAGCTTCTCTTTT
>JAZSMN010000241.1:0-5030 GCA_045535925.1 Eubacteriales bacterium | reverse complement strand
CTACCGTCGGTATAATATGCGGATACGTCGGCGCTATGGTAAACGACATAGGTGTCTATAACGGACATATCACCGTTGCAAACGGCGCAACCTGCAAGAGTAACTACTCCATTCTCGGTGAGAAGGGTGAGGGTATTACCTGGGTAGGCGGTCCCGTACTCGACGCCGAGCACGGCGGCCCTGTCGGCGATCTTGTCGTTGACCCGAACGGATATGTCGTTACGGGCTCTAATTTTTCCGGCGTAGCCGCAGGAACAGCGGTAGAAGTATACAATTCTACTCCGGGAACGGCGTACTACGCAGGACCGCTCAATGCTTCCTCTGCGAGTGTGGCGAACGGTTGGAATACGTTTGATCTCTCCAATACCGTGTTGAATGATGATAAAAAGCAAAGTTTGGAAGTGTTTTCTTCTAATGCGAACTCCTCTAAAGCAAAGAAAATGATAGCTACTATGATAGGCTCTTATGGTGGCGGTTCAACGATGATTCAGGTTTCCACGTCATTTAAAGGTGACGGAACCGAAACATATATAACGGAAGATTCTAACGGGAACCCGATAGTCCCAATACCCGAGGGCCTTATATGGTTTAAGCCACAGTCTTCCGGTACGGTATCGTTAGTCTTCGGTGCGACGAACCAGAGCGGACGCAGATATGTTTCGCTATATAAATGCGAAAGAGTTAACGGAAAACTTGTGGTTAGAGCAGAGATGGAATATGCGCTTCCGGTAGACAAAAGCGATTGGAAGAACGGTAGCTTGGCTTATCATGAATACACTATTCCCGATGAAGACGTAAACAAATACGAATATCTTATCGGTTTGCCCAGCAACGATAATAGCTCGGATAATTCCTTTGGTTTCTTCGCCCTCGCACTCGCCGGAACAAGCCCTGACGGTGAAACAGAAAAGCCGCCGCAAGACGGTGTGTATTCCGACACTATATACAGTGTTGACTACGTTACAAGCACTGACGTGAAGTTTGATACTGCAGAGGGAGAGACACCGTATAGAATCCACATGACTCTTCTGCATATAAACGAGTTTACGGCGAACGGAGACTATAATTTCCATTATAATGCTATGAATGACGGTAAGGTTCATTACTACGATCCGGATAAGCATATCGAGGATTACTCCAGGGATAAGGAAGCTACTCTTGATAACACCGCGGGCAATTATCAGGCAAGAGACCCCGGAGGCACGCAAACTCCAACACAATAAAAAACGAGAGCAGACCGCCAAGGTCTGCTCTTTTCTGATATCAAAGCTTAAAGTCCTTCTTTTTCTCTAAGAACTCGCGAAGATGCTCGGGGGGCATGGGGCGTGCAAAATAGTAGCCCTGAATTCCGTCTACACCATCGCGTATAAGGTCATCAACATTCTCGCGGGTTTCTGCACCCTCTGCTACGACGTTCAGGCCCATATCGTGGAAGAGGTCGGTGAGAACCGAAACCATACTTGCGTCATCGCTTGTGGGTCTGCTTGTAGAGGTAAGACTCATATCTAGCTTGACTGTTCGAAGGGGCAGTTTGAGAATACAGTTGAAGTTTGAGTAACCGACGCCAAAGTCGTCGAGATAGAAGGAGAAGCCCTCGTTAACAAGGCGGCGCATATTTCTTGCGGCGACCTCGAGATTCTCGCGGATAACTCTCTCGGTAAACTCAAAGCTTATACGGCTCTTATCTACGTCACAGCCGCGAGCCTTTGCGATAAGTGCATCAACAAAACTGTCATCTGAGATATTAGCCATAGAGAGGTTTATTGTAATTCGCATATCGCCGAGCCAATCGCATTCGCTTACTGTGCGACATACCTCGCCGATAACAAACCAGGTTACGTTTGTGACAAGTCCTGTTTTTTCCGCAACAGGGATAAACTCGGCAGGACTGATAAATCCACCGTCTGGCTCGCGCAGTCTTATCAAGGCCTCCATAGAGGTGAAGCGCTGCTTCTTTACACTCCATACAGGCTGGAACCAGACCTCATATCCGTGTTCTCGGTCGATTACCTGCAGGCGATTTATAATATGCTTTTCTCTTTGCATATCCATACCAAAGCTCTGGTTGTAAGCAAGATATGTCTGCTCGTTTTTTCTAGCCTTGTTTAGTGTGTGTGCCAGCTGCTCGTAGAAGATAGTCACGTCTATTGGTTCGTCACATTTTTTGCTAGCCAGGGTGCATTTTAGTTTTATCTTGTACTCCGAGCAGTTGATCTCTTTATCGATCATTTCGAGGAGCTTTTCTGTATACTTCTCGTCGTGCTCGCCCGAGGGGAGCACCAAGCCAAATGTTGTAGAATGAATATGGAAGGCAACGCCCTCGTTAAAGAGCTTTTCCAGTGCAAAGGCGAAGAGGTATAGAACCTCATCTCCGGTCTTGTGACCATAAACGCTATTGATAACGTCGTAGTTTTCTATATGTATGAGGTAAACATTGAATTTGTTACCGAGGGCAAATCTGTTTTCAATCTCGGCGAATAAACGACGCTTGTCATTAAGATTTGTAAGTGTATTAACTCCAATACGATGGCTCTGGAAATTCAAGAAGAATATCATGAGCAAAAGCGACATAGCAAAGGAGAGGAAGTTACCATCTGGGAATATAATTTGAAGAGTAAAACATATTATCGCAGACATCAGCGACTGCCAGGAGGATAGACGCGCGCTCTTGCTGACCGTTTTTCCATTGACGAGTGCGCAGATAACTACCGACAAAATCTGTATAGTGATAAATGCGTACTCGACGTAGTCGATCGCTTTGGGGGTATAATGCCCGTCGTTATCGATAGAGTAGAGTAGGCCGGTAAACAGGTTGGTTATCAAAAGACCAACTGCCAGGACAAGCATCACGCCAAATATACGCCTTGTATTAATATACTGGTGCTGATTATAGGTGTGTTCGATCAGCTTGAGGATGACGTACAATGCCGTTACAGTAGATGATAATAATAGCAAAAGCTCCTTGGCAAAACCGATAATGTGCGCACCGATTTGATCAAGCATATTACATTTGACCGCTTCATCAAAGAAGATGGCGACTATACAATAAATCATAGTAGCCATAAGCGAAACGGCAAAGTGCTTGCTCGCCAAGGTGAGGTAATATTTATTTTGGAAAAACACTATGGAAATAGTAAATAGGATACATAGAGCAAAAACATTTCCTATTATACTCATAACACAAATCCCTCCTCCATCCTATCTCACAGCCTTGATTATACTCTTGTTTTCGTCATTTGTCAATAAAAAACAAAAAAAATAGCGAAATATCGGGACTTGAAAAAAAGTTCAACTTATGTTATAATTAATTAAACCCAATATTTTCAAGGCAAAAAATACAAAAAAACACGGAGGATCTTAAGCGTGAAATCGATAAAAAGCAAGGTGATTGCTTTAGTTGTGTCAGGTATGCTTCTGATTACTATCGCTATCGGCGTGGTCGGTGTGGTATACTTTGGCGAGGCACTTAATAAGGATTCTAACGTGATTACAAATCAGGTTGCCGAGACCGAGTCAAGCAAGATAAACAACCTTTTGATTTTAATGGAATATACCGTAAAGACGATGGACAATTTCGTCGTCTACTCCTTTGACGATCCCGTGCAGTTAACAGACCCCACGTTTAGAAACCAATATGTGAAGGATGTGGAGGAGTGGATTATAAATACAGTGGGACGCGATGTGGATGGTGTTACATCCTACTTCTTCCGTGTTGCCCCCGAATTATCCGACGGCTCGACAGGCTTCTTTGTCGCTATTAGAGACGGCGGCAAGCATTTTGAGGATATACCGGTTACCGATCTTACAGATTGGCAGAACAAGGATATCGCTCGCTGGTATTCCGAGCCTGCCCTTGCCGGTCGGCCTACCTGGATTATGCCGTATGATGATGGGGTAAATCATATAAACGTTATTACCTATGCCGCCCCTCTCTACAAAAACGGTGTTTTCATAGGAGTAATCGGTATGGAGATTGATTTCTCCTACATTACTAATATTGTTGATACGATTTCGGTTTATGATAACGGATTTGCTTATCTTACCGATTCTAATCATACGCTCATTTATTCGCCTGTATCAGAGCACCAGCTTGAAAAGTCGCACAGTAATCACGGCTTCGCAGAGGAGCATCGTGATTTAAACAACGGTATGCACCTTATCCTTCACGTGGATTATGTAGATATGCAGCATGATGCACACGCGCTTTTAGGCACGGTAGCGCTTGTTGCCTTGCTTATAATCCTTGTATTCCTGGTTATCACCTTTAGTCTTACCAAACGCATTATTAGTCCCTTGAACGAACTGGCAGATTCTGCCGATAGCATTGTAGAGGGCAGGTATGAATTGCAGCTGGACCAGGCTGTTGACGAGGAAATTTTTGCCTTAGGCAGCGCCTTAAGAAAGACCGCCGAAAGGGTATCTAACTATGTGAACTATATTAATGCGCTTGCGTATAGAGATGCGCTCACCGGTGTTAAGAACGTCGCCGCTTACAACGAGATGATAGTAGACATTGAGCGTAGAATGCGTAGCGGAGAAAAACTTAATTTTGCTATTTTGGTAGCCGACATCAATATGCTTAAGCTTACCAACGACCTCTTCGGGCACGAGACAGGAAATCAGCTTATTATCAAGGTTGCGAAATTAATCTCTGCAACATTTACTGCCAGTCCTGTATTCCGCATCGGCGGAGATGAGTTTGTGGTTATGCTGGAGAACGAGGATCTCGAAAACGCGGACAGCTTGATAGAGATGTTGGATTCCTATTGCTCCTGCGAGTATGTAAGCACGGATAAGCAACAAATTCCTATATCGATAGCTCGCGGCCTTGCGGTTTACAATCCTGAGCACCATGTCGCTTATGCTGATATATTCGAGCGCGCAGACCGTGAAATGTATGCACATAAGAACACAATTAAGGGCGAGCTCGAGCGACATATGTCCGAGCTAAAAAACAATTAAAGTTTGTATAAAAAGACCGTCGCACTCGCAACGGTCTTTTTATACGTTAAAGTCGGATCGTAGCCATG
>JAZSMN010000126.1:0-1667 GCA_045535925.1 Eubacteriales bacterium | reverse complement strand
TTAATACCCATATTTCTTCCTATTAAATAAAAGGAACAAAAGTGAAATAATCGCCGCCAAGCCGTCAGAAACCACAGTAGCCAGCCATATTCCGTCAATACCGAGCACCAGGGGGAGCAAAAGCACCGCCAAAATCTGTAACAGGAGCGTACGGATAAAGGATATCGCCGCCGAAACAGGCCCATTGTTAAGCGCGGTGAAGAAAGAAGATAGATATATCGAAATTCCCGCAAACAAAAAACTAAATGAATAGATAATAAATGCCCGAAGCGTCATATCCAAAAGCGCCTTGTCATACCCCACATAAAGATAGGAGAATGGATACGCAAGCAAAAGTGAGGATACCACCATAGTCACCGAGGTGATACCGATAACCCAAAAACTCTTGCCCAAAATGTTTTTTAACTCGTCCTGTCTTTTCGCCCCGTAGTTGTAGCCGATAATTGGTGCGGTGCCTATCGAATATCCGATAAACATAGAGATAAATATAAAGCCAACATACATAAGCACGCCATACGCCGCCACACCGTCATTCCCCGCATAGTGAAGTAGTTGTAAATTGTATAGCATACTAACCACCGACAGCGCTATGTTTGTCAAAAACTCTGACGAGCCATTTAGGCAGGCTTGTATCAGCGCCCCACCGTCAAAACGTGTCTTACCAAGTTTAAGGAGGCTCTTGTTCTTCGAGAAGAAATAAAACAAGGGGACAATACCACCCACAACCTGGCTCATAACGGTTGCTATCGCCGCTCCCACAATACCAAAGGGAAATACAGCAACCAAAAGGGCATCAAACACTATATTTGTTACACCCGAAGCCACCGTTACTAAAAAGCCAAGTCCTGGTCTCTCTGCGGTAACAAAGAAACTCTGGAAGCCAAACTGAAGCATAAGCGAGGGCAAAGCCACAAGAATTATTCTTCCGTAAATTACACAGTTTTCTAAGAGTTCTCCCTCTGCCCCAAGCAGCGATGCGATAGGACGGATAAATATAAAGGCAATTACCGCAAGCACCACACCTACACCAAAGGAGAGGTATACAAACAGAGAGAATAGTTCGTTCGCTCTGTCCCTATCCCCCTCGCCCAGAGTCTTGGCAATTAAAGCGCTTCCGCCTGTGCCAAGCATAGCACCAAAGGCACCAAGGATAAAGAGGAATGGAAATATTAAGTTAACCGCCGTAAAGGGCGTTTTACCAACAAAGTTGGACACAAAAAAGCCGTCGACCATACCGTAAATCGAGGTAAAAAGCATCATAGCAACGCTCGGCAGAGTAAAAGCGAGCAGCTTTTTATAGGTAAAATGGTCGGATAACTGTATCTTCATAAAATCTCCAAAACAAAAGGCGACTGTCAGGCCGCTATAATGTAGAAAACCAGATATAAATATTATGCCAAAGCGACCTTAATATTATAAATGATAAAACACATAAAGTCAATAGTTAAGAGAAGATAAAATATCACTTTCACCCTCGCCTTTACTGGGGGAAATGTCGGTTAATATATAATCGCGGTCTTATTTGCTTCTTGACGGTAAGACGCCAAAAAACTCCTTATATTTTTTCGAAAAATACGCCTGTGAGGAAAAACCAAGAGCCTCGCTCACCGCAGCACAGCTTTCGCCCTCGCCGAGCATCGCCTTCGCCCAAGTCGGATCGTAGCCAT
>JAZSMN010000063.1:0-2077 GCA_045535925.1 Eubacteriales bacterium | reverse complement strand
TTCACCTTTAATTAAAGGCTTGCAGTAGCAAAAAAAGGTTTTAAAGCAATTATATAGCTTGTAAAAAAACCCGGAAACAGGAAAACAGAAAAAAGAAAACAAGAGATTAAAAATGAAGAAAAAATCGCTTATCTTTGGAATTTTGTCGATGATATTTACGGCGATTATTGTCGTAGACATCCTTGCGATGGTAGTGGTAGGAAATATTGCTGCGGGTGGTGTGGATTTAAGCACCCTGCAAACCGTGTTAAGCTGGGTGCTTGGTGCCTCTTTTGGCGGTATGGTCGTTAGCTTTTTTGTATCCTACCTTATAGAAAATCATAAAAAGTAATGGGATTTACACTTGGAAATACAAAGCTTGAATACGGCATAATGCTCGCCCCGATGGCAGGATTTTCGGACAGCGCTATGCGTAGTATTTCAAGAGGGATGGGTGCAGAATATTCTGTCACCGAGATGGTAAGTGCCAAGGCGGTGTGCTTTGGTGACAAAAAGACGGTCTCGCTCGCCGCTATACGAAAAGAGGAGGGGCCTGTGGGTCTACAAATCTTTGGTAGCGAGCCTGATATTATGGCAAAGGCGGCCGAGATTTTGAGTGCGGGATGCGGCGGCGAATTTGTCCATCCCGTGGCAATAGACATAAATATGGGCTGCCCTGTGCACAAGATTTTCTCCAACGGTGAGGGCAGCGCCCTTATGAAAAATCCCGAGCTTATATACAGGATAGTAAAGGCTACCTCCTCGGCTACCGACCTGCCTGTAACGGTAAAGCTTCGTCGCGGAGTGGACATGGGGAGTGTCAATGCGGTAGAGTGCGCCCTTGCCGCTGAGGAAGGTGGAGCCAAGATGATTTGCCTGCACGGCCGCACCCGTGTCGAGATGTACTCGGGAAAGGTCAACAGGGATATCATCCGCGATGCAAAGAAATCTTTACATATACCTCTCGTTGCCAATGGCGATATTGTTTCTGGTCAGGATGCCCTTGATATGCTTGCCTATACCGGGGCGGATGGTGTGGCTGTGGGGCGAGGGGCGGTTGGAAACCCCTTTATCTTCCGCGAGATACTGTCGGCGCTTCGAGGCGAGGACTATACCCCTCCATCAAGGCGAGAGATTATCGAAACCGCGCTTTTGCAACTTTCTCTCTCGGTGGAACAAAAGGGCGAGAGGGTTGCCGTACCCGAGGCGAGAAAGCAGATAGCCTCATATATCCACGGCTTTAGCGGTGCTGCGAGCATTCGCGCAAGGATAAACGAAAAGGACAAGTACTCCGAGGTAAGGGAGATTTTACTCTCTTTGCTTGACGGTGTGACAGAATAAAATTTCGTAAAACTGTTTACATTCTTCGTAATTTATGCTAAAATCAAGTTGTAGTATGTACTATGGCTTGATTTTTTCTTTTAAGAGTTAACGGGGAAGAGTTAAATAAGAGGTCAAGGGTAAAAATAGTTTTACATAATGAAATTCATTTAACAAACACTAATTTTAATAGAGAGTAAGAGGAGAGAGATATGTCTATTGCAATAATAACAGGGGCTTCCAGTGGTATAGGAGCGCAGTTTGCCCGCGAGCTTCATAAGTCGGCGGGTGTAGATGAGTTTTGGTTTATCGCAAGGCGTACAGAGAGAATGGAGGCGCTTCGCTACGAGCTTTCGGTAAAGGCGAAGGTTATAGGTGCAGACCTTACCACCAAAGAGGGCATTGACAAGGTCAGAGCAGCCCTGGAAGAGGAAAAACCCACCGTTCGTTTTCTTGTCAACTGTGCGGGATTTGGCAATTTTGGCAGATTTGATGAAATACCCGAGAGTGACGTGGAGGCGATGATTGACCTGAACGTTAAGGCGTCGGTACTTATTACGCATATGACCGTACCTTATATTGAGAGAGGCGGAAGAATTATCGAGCTTGGCAGTGGCTCTTGCTTTACGCCCCTTCCCGCCTTTAACGTTTACTCCTCGTCTAAGGTGTTTATTCTCCATTACACGAAGGCGTTAAACTACGAGCTTGAAAAATACGGCATAAGGGCAACCTGTTTCTGCCCCGGTTGGGTTGATACCGAATTTATAGGCAAAGCGAC
>JAZSMN010000182.1:0-4164 GCA_045535925.1 Eubacteriales bacterium | reverse complement strand
GTCTGGGGCATTACGCCGTCGTCTGCAGCAACAACGAGAATAGCAATATCGGTAGACTTTGCGCCTCTCATACGCATTGCGGTAAACGCCTCGTGTCCGGGGGTGTCAAGGAAGGTGATGTCCTTATCATTTATTCTGACGCGGTAGGCACCGATAGCCTGGGTGATACCGCCCGCCTCACCACGAGTAACATTGGTGTGACGGATAGCGTCAAGGATAGAGGTCTTACCGTGGTCAACGTGACCCATTACGCATACAACGGGCGCTCTCTCAACAAGGTCATCCTCGTTGTCATCAGCCTCGGTAAACAGGCGCTCCTCGATGGTAACAACAACCTCTTTTTCTACCTTTACGCCAAACTCATCTGCGATAAGCTCTGCGGTTGCGTAGTCGAGGGTGTCGTTAAGACCCTTCATCTCGCCCATGAACATCAGCTTTTTGATAACCTCTGCGGCGCTCTTCTTCATACGCATAGCGAGCTCGGATACGGTTATTTCATCAGGAACGGTGATTTCAAGCTGCTTTGCTCTTGCGCGCTCCGCTTCCATTCTCTTGATGCGCTCTCTTTCTCTATCCTGCTTGGAGCCCTTACCCTGACTACGGTTGTCCTGGCGCTTTACCTTGGTCTTGGAGCTTGCGGTCTCGGTACCACGAGCAATTGCGTAATACTGGTCGTTGTAGCGCTCGTCGTACTTGGAAAGGTCAACCTCGGTGGTACGAAGGTCTACGACTCTCTTGCCCTTTTCCTGGGTGGGATATTCGGTATCGATATTTACACCGCCCTGTACCGTTCTCTCGGTGGAGGGGGTAATGGTGCGGAACTGCTGGCGCTGTGCCTTTCTCTCCTCTTTCTTGGGAGCCTGGGGCTGTGCCTTCTGCTGTTCTGCCTGCTTTTGTCTTCTTTCAAGCTGTGCCTGCTGCGCCTGCTGTGCGGGGCGAAGAGTAGAAGCCTGCTTTGCCGCCCCAGCTACTGCCACGGGGCGCTGTGCCTGTGTTGTGGGCGCCTGGGGTCTCTGACCACCGACATTTTGACCCATAGGTCTCTGGCCGCTTTGTGCCTGGGGTCTTTGACCGTTTTGACCATACTGACCCTGGGGGCGCTGACCATTCTGTCCGTTCTGTCCCTGGGGTCTTCCTCCGCCAAAGCCATTTGCCTCGCGGTTCATATTCTCTCTGCGGCGTGCAAAGGGATCGTCCGAGGGGCGCTGACCATAGCGAGGCTGGTTGCCTCTGTCACCCTGGGGGCGCTGGCCATTATTAGCATTCTGTCCTTGAGGTCTCTGTCCGTTTTGACCATACTGGCCCTGGGGGCGCTGACCATTCTGTCCGTTTTGTCCCTGGGGTCTTTGACCACCAGCATTTTGACCCATAGGTCTCTGGCCGTTCTGTCCGTTCGGTGCCTGGGGGCGCTGACCATTCTGTCCATTCTGTCCCTGGGGTCTGCCCGCATTCTGTGTCTGGGCAGGTCTCTGTCCCTCGTTAGCCTTAGGCTCGGCTTTAGGCTCTGCTTTAGGTTCGGCTTTAGACTCTGCCTTGGGCTCTGCTTTAGGTTCAGCCTTGGGCTCGGCTTTAGGCTCTGCTGCCTTGGCCTTGGGCTCTTCCCTTGCAGAGGTTATGGTGACGCTTCCCTCCAGATATGCGTCAATGTTGCTTATCTGATGGGTAGAAGTCATATGCTGCATAAATACCTCAAACTCGGTGTCACTTACCGAGCCGCCGGTATTCTTGTCAATTCCAATAACCTTGAATCCGTCGATTACTTCCTTCGACTTCATTCCAAAATCCTTGGAAACTTCAGAAATCTTTAATACTTTTGCCATATGTTTCACCCTTTCTTATAAAAGAAAGTTCCTTTCAGGTTGAAGTTTGCGATGCCTTCTTGATTTCAAGGGCAAAGCCCTCGTCGGCAACCCCCACCGCCGCGGGTGAATAGGTCTTGCCAAGCAGGTCTCCAAGATCATCGCTGTTCATATTTAACTCTATACATTCGACACCGTAAAACCCGCATTTTCCGGTTATCTTCTTTTTTGTTGCGTCGGATATACCCTCTGCCACCAGCACCAGCTTTATCCTGCCCTTTGAAGGGAGAGCGGCTATAACCTGTTCTGTGCCGATAACCACCTTGCCGGCTCTCATCGCAAAGCCGAGCATTCCGCGCACACGGACCATTCCCGAGCTACTCACGGGAAATCTCCTCTTCTAACCTATCATACACTTCCTCGGGCACTGTGCACTCCAAGGAGCCTTCTATTCTCCCAGACTTTCTCGCCTTTTTGAAGCAAGCAACGCTCTTACACATATATGCGCCTCTGCCGTTTTTCTTGCCGACAAAGTCAAGCGCAATCTCGCCCTCGGGGGTACGGACTATGCGTATAAGCTCGTTTTTGGGAAAGCGATTTCCGCATCCAAGACATTTTCTGATAGGTATTTTTCTCTGTGCCTGCATATTATGCCTTGATATCTATCTTGCAGCCGGTGAGCCTTGCTACAAGCTTGGCATTCTGTCCCTCTTTACCGATAGCCAAGGAGAGCTGCTCGGGGGCAACGGTTACTCTGCAGGAACGCTCGCCGTCCATAATAACCGAGATAACCCTTGCAGGAGAGAGAGCCTCTGCCACATATTCTTCCATAATATCGCTGTACTTGATGATATCCACCTTTTCGCCACCAAGCTCCTGAAGAATTGCATTTATTCTCATACCGTTCTTACCTATACAAGAGCCTATTGCATCCACATTCTCGTCTCTGGATAGTACAGAGATCTTGGTACGGCTACCAGCCTCGCGGGATACACCCTTGATAACAATTGTGCCGTCAGCGATTTCGGGAATCTCAAGCTCGAAGAGTCTCTTTACAAAGTTGGGGTGAATTCTCGACAGGGTTACGATAGGACCACGGGTTTCACCGCTCTTTACCTCGCTGATGAACACCTTGATTCTGTCGCCTACCTCGTAATATTCGCCGGGGATCTGCTCGCTCTTAAGAAGAGTTGCATATCCTGTGCCGGTGTCGAGGATAAGATTGCCTGTAATGGTATCAATCTTGTCTACAATTGCGGTGATAATTTCTTCCTTCTTCTCCTCGTACTCACGAGTCTGGCGCTCGCGCTCTGCGGTACGGATAGCCTGGATTATCATCTGCTTACCGGTCTGTGCGGAGAAGCGGCGGAAGGTCTTGGTCTTAAGCTCGGTCTCAACAACACCACCAAGCTTGTGGCGGCGGCTAAGAGCCTTTGCATCCGAGAGGGAGATCTCACAATGAGCATCAAGCACCTCTCCGTCAGGGACAACAGTTCTCTGCTGGAATACTCTCATGTCACACTTCACAGGGTCAAGATGCACACGGATAATTGCGGTTGCACCAACCTCCTTTCGGCAAGCATTTGCGAGAGCCTCCTCAATTTTAGAAAGCATATACTCTCTGGAGATGCCACTTTCTTTCTCGAGGGCATCAAGTGCGTTAAACAGTTCTGCGTTCATTTTTCCTTTTTACCAACCCCCTAAGGGGCCCTTTCTATATCTCTTTTTTATAAACAAATTTAATTACTCTTCACTGGGCTCTAGCTCGGTGTAAAGAGTAGCAAGCTTGGATATGCTCGCGCGTGGGAGGGTAAGAGGAGTGCCATCCTCGTTGATAGTAACCATACCGTCCTCGAAGGAGGAAAGGGTGCCTACTATGCTCTTTCTGCCATCAAGGGGAGCAAACAGCTTTGCCTCAACGAGCGAGCCGAGGGTACAAAGGATGTGTTCCTCGGTGCGCAGCTCGCGCTCAATTCCGGGGCTTGAGACCTCAAGATAATAAAAGTCCTCGATTGGGTCTACCTCGTCAAGGATAGGGTCGATAGCACGATGGACCTTTTCGCAGTCATCGATGTTAATGCCCTTGTCATTGTCGATTGTAATCTCCAGGTGATAATCCGCGCCAATCTTAGTGAAGGTTATGTCCCAGATACGATAACCGAGCCCCGAAACCGTGGGAGCGATAGCCTCGCGTACGGTTTCCTTTACACTTTTCTTCATACTCTACCTCTTTTATTTTTATTTTTGTTTTAGAAATCACAAGCTCTGTTTCTGCAAGCGCCTTTTTAAAAAGCGACCTTGCACATTCGTAGCAAAGCGGCAGATAAATGCAACTTTCCTTATTCATAAAACAGAGACTGGCCCG
>JAZSMN010000145.1:0-4179 GCA_045535925.1 Eubacteriales bacterium | reverse complement strand
CACAGTAGCTCCCCATTGGGTGGAAAACGGAGTTAAGATAACCAGGTATAAGGGCAACGACAGCGAGGTAGTTATCCCCGAAACCATCGGCGGCCAGACGGTGACCGCCATCGGCACAGGCGCATTTGTAAATAAGAATATAGAAACCCTTGTTATGGGGCGCAGAATACTAAAGGTAGAGGACGGCGCCTTTGTCGGTTGCACCAAGCTTGAGACTGTTTACTACCCAGACGGCCTCTATTATATGAACAACGAGGCGCTGGACTCGGCCTCCTACACCTCCTTTAAGACACTTTATGTAAACGCAACCCTTGCCCCCCGATTTATGAATGCCGACACAGGTGCCCTCTCGGTGAAGCTGTCGCGACTTCTCGCTCCCACCGACAAGCCGAGGATTATAGTTATTGCAGGCTCCTCGGCATATCAAGGACTTGCCAGCGAATATCTTGAGGATTTGCTGCTTGACAAATACAGAGTGGTAAACTTCGGCACCACAAGGACAACCCACGGTACACTATATCTTGAGGCCATGTCGGCCCTTGCAAACAGCGACGATATAATTCTCTACGCACCCGAAAACAGCACATACATGATGGGTGAGCGCGAGATGTACTGGAAGACTCTGCGCGACCTTGAGAGTATGGTAAACATATACCGCTATGTAGATTTCTCGAATTATACTAACATTTTCGGTGCCTTTACTGACTTTAATATGAACTACCGATATGGCGGAAGCTACACCAACCCTGGTAGCTACGAGGCAGTCTGCCAGGCTAGACAAAATATAAACGAGTATGGCGAGTACCAGCACAAGGACCGAGAGGGATATATAGGTCTGAATGGACATACATATATCGACACCTACTACATTACTCTAAACGAGAGAATGAAGTCCAAGGACGAGGGCTGGTGGAATGACTCGACAGCGCAAGAGAGCAACAAGGACTACACCGAAGAGAGTAATATCACCTGGGCTACTATAACCGACCCATACTTTAAGGACCTTGTCAACCATGCGATAGAAAGGGCAAAGGCCAGTGGCGCCAAGGTTTACTTCTCCTTCTGTCCTACCGACGAGTCTGCCCTCGTAGATGGCGCTGACACGATCGAGTGGCTTCTCGCCTACGAGAAGATGATAGAACAGACCTACCTCTTCGACGGCAACATAGGTTCAGTAAGCAATTATATCTATGACCACAAGTATTTCTATGACTGTGCTTTCCACCCCAATGACTACGGACGCGCATACAGGACCTACCGCCTCTATGTGGATTTGTGCACTACCCTTGGTATAGACGAGGTGCAGCACTATCTGGCTGTCGGTACAGATTTTGACGGCTGTCTGTTCGAGGATTCGGACGGTATGCCCCTGACCGAATGGTCGCCTAAAAATTAACACGGATATACACCAAACATATGTATTGTAAACAATCGTTTACAAAGGAGCGGCTATGATTTTTTCGACACCAAGTCCTAATATTATCCCCTTGACTATCTCTATAATTTTATATGTTATACTACTGGGACTTGATGCCATCGTCCCTTGGCTTAAAGGGGGGCTCTCTCGCTTCTTTAACTATGTCAATATCACCCTACACATAGCCTTCATCCTGTCACTTATGTTTGTAGGGGTATATATCGAGGTGCCTGTCCTTTGCTTTATGATTAGCCTTTTTGCCTATTCGCTCTCTTCCTTCTTTGCATACAAAAAGGCGGGAAATGGGGCGGACATCACCCCAGCTCCCACACCTGATGAAGGAGATGAGGTATCCCAAAGCTCGGACACAGTATCTCCTATCCCTGACGGCACACCTGTTGATACCGCAGAGACTGTGGTTGAGTCCTCGCTTAATACTCAAGACGAGGAGGACCTGATATGACCTTTAATTCCTGGGAGTTTTTAATTTTCTATCCCATAATCGCGCTTTTATATTTCCTACTACCAAAGCAGGCAAAGATGCCGCTTTTGCTTATAGGCAGCTACTATTTCTATGCCTTTTACCAGGCGGAGCTGTTGTTCTTGATAATTCTAACGACACTTATCTCCTGGCTTGCATCCAACTTTATTTCTCGCACCGAGAAGGGGACCGCTCGCAAAATTTGGCTTGCCATAACCCTTGTTGTCTGCCTTGGAGTATTGTTCTTCTACAAATATTTTAATTTCTTATCGGGCTCGTTATTTAGCGTTATTAATCTGTTCGGAGCCGAGGCTCCCCCTGTGGTGCTAAATCTTATCCTTCCCGTCGGTATTTCCTTCTACACATTCCAGACCTTAAGCTATGTTATAGACGTTTATCGTGGACAGATAGAGACCGAAAAGAACTTCTTCTATTATGCGACCTTTGTTTCCTTCTTCCCCCAGCTTGTCGCGGGACCTATCGAGCGCCCCGACAATCTTCTCCCACAGCTAAAGTCACCCAAGAACTTTAACAAAGAGGATGCAGTCAAGGGTGCCAAGCATATGCTTGTCGGCTTCTTCAAGAAGATATGCGTTGCCGATATCGTAGCCGTATATGTAAACTCGGTATACAACAACACCGAAGAGGCAAATGCCCTCTCTATAATCATCGCCACGGTGCTTTTTGCCGTGCAAATATACTGTGATTTCTCGGGTTACACCGATATAGCCATAGGCTGTGCTCGAATAATGGGCATAAAGCTTATGAAAAACTTTGACCACCCCTACACCTCCGCTTCTATAAAGGAGTTTTGGGGAAGGTGGCATATTTCCTTGTCCACCTGGTTTAGGGATTACCTCTACATACCCCTTGGCGGCAACCGCTGTTCCAAGGCCCGCCACCTATTTAATATGTTTGTGGTGTTTGTTGTCTCCGGACTTTGGCACGGTGCAAACTGGACCTATGTTATCTGGGGTGCTCTTCACGGCATCTACCAGATAGTCGGTAACCTCACGATAAAGGGTCGTGATAGCCTCCTTCAAAAAGTTGGCTTAACCCCCAACCACCCGTTTGTAAAGATAACTCGCCGCATCTTTACCTTTACCCTTGTATGCTTTGCCTGGCTCTTCTTCCGCGCCAACACACCCGCCGATGCCTTTACCCTTTTGGGCAAGCTGTTTACAGACTGGTCGACTACCCCCCACACCTTCAACATTATGGGGCTTAACCCGATAACTATTCTAATGTGCATTTTCTCGATAGCCACCCTGATTATTATTGATAAAATGCTCACCTACGATGACTGTGAGGACGGCTCGGCGATGCTTGTCACTCGCGGCTCCTTTGTATATTTTGTTTGGATAGTACTGCTTTGCTGGGCGCTCTTGCTTTCGAAGAATATCGAGAGCTCCTTCATATACTTCCAGTTTTAGGGGAGGGTTAAGATGAAAAAAACAAGACTTGTAATAAGCATAGTTGCCGCCCTACTTGCCATACTGCTCCCCTTTGTCAGCATTGTTAGTATTGCGGTGCTCCTGCCCCCACAGTTTAGCGAGACCTTTGTCGGCGCACTAAATGAAAAATATGATTATCTTCACTCGGTTGAGGGAGAGAAAATCGTGGTTGTCGGCGGCTCCTCTGTCGCCTTTGGCCTAGACTCCCAGAAGCTTTCGCGTTACACGGGTATGCCCGTCGTAAACTTTGGACTCTATGCCGCCCTTGGCACAAAACTTATGCTTGACCTCTCTGACTCTGCCATAGGCGAGGGTGATATAGTGGTGTTAGCCCCCGAGCTTGACCCCGAGACCCTCTCGCTGTATTTCAACTCCGACACCACACTAAAGGCGCTGGACGATGACCTTTCTATGTTCTTCGATGTGGATGTAGACAACTGGTTTAATATGCTTTCGGCTATGTGGGGATTCTCTTTCGAAAAGTGGCAAAGATACACAGGCAGGGTAGAGAACAGCTCCACGGACAGTGGCATTTACCTGTCAAAATACATAAACAAGTATGGCGATTATGAGAGCGAGACCCGTACCGGGAATATTATGCCAATGTATTTTGACCCTAATACGAAAATAGACCTCTCTTTAGATAACTTCTCTCTAAATTTAGATGCCTTTATCGAGTATCTAAACGACTATATAGCCACCTGCAAGAGTAAAGGTGCCAAGGTGTATTTTTCCTGGTGCCCGATGAATGAGCTTGCCATTGAAGAGGGCGACAGCTCTATGCGTGATGCCTTCTTGGGTTATTTAGAGGAGGAAATCGACTGCGA
>JAZSMN010000212.1:0-5123 GCA_045535925.1 Eubacteriales bacterium | reverse complement strand
CACTCGGATTTTGCCAATATGCTCGTGGACCTAAACGAGTATTTTACCCCCGTGCTGTCGATATGCGACGGAGTTGTGGGAATGGAGGGCAACGGCCCTACCGCGGGCACACCAAAGAGGATAGGATGCCTTATTGCCTCGCGCTCTCCCTACAACCTGGATATGATAGCCGCGGGAATTTTAGGATTTTCACCCGATGAGATTCCCACCCTGGTCGCGGCCAAAGAGCGCGGATTTGTGTATGACAAGATAGCCGATGTGCCCACAGTGTGCGACCACTCTATATTTGTAGTGTCTGACTTTGAGCGCGTTGTTGCTCCCCATTCCTTGCAGTTTTCGGGCGACGGTAAAAATCCAATAAAGCGACTCTTTAGCAAGCTTGCAGGCTCGATACTCCGCACCAAGCCTGTGGTAAAGGGCGGCATCTGTGTCGGTTGTGGCGTATGTCGGGACATTTGCCCGGCAAAGGCTATCATTATAGAAACGGGCAAGGCAAAAATAGATAGGTCAAAATGTATCCGTTGCTTCTGTTGTCAGGAGTTCTGCCCCAAGAGTGCTATAAAGGTGGATAGAACCTGGATAGCAAAGCTCTTCCATAAGGAGAAAAAACGCGAGGATTAAGCTCTAAAAGGAACATAAATGGGAAAATGTGTTAAGCTAAGCAAGACGTCAGATGTGTTATGTTTTCTAAAGCACTATCTTGAGTTAAACTTGACAAAGCACCACCCCGTGTTAAATTAAATCCAAAAAACAAAACTGCCTGTGCGTCCATACGCACAGCCAGTTTTTCTATATTTGTAAACTATTATTTACTATATTCCTTCTCAAGTGCCTCGAACAGACCATTGATGTAGGTTGCACCGAGCGCACGGTCAAATAGGCCATAACCGGGCTTGCCGGTCTCGCCCCAAATCATTCTACCGTGGTCGGGACGAACGTAGCCGTCGTAGCCGTTCTTGACAAGGGCCTTGACTATCTCGTATACATCAAGCGAGCCGCAGGAAGACAGGTGTGCCCTCTCTTCAAAAGAGCCATCCTCCATAATCTTTACATTTCTGATATGCATAAATGCTATTCTATCCATCTTTGCATACTTCTCTATCATAGCTACAATATCGTTGCTTGCCGCACAACCAAGCGAGCCGGTGCAGAGGCAGAGGCTGTTGGCAGGGCTGTCTACGATAGCGAGGAATCTGTCCAGGTTCTTCTCACAGGTGATGATTCTTGGCAGGCCAAAGATAGGATATGGCGGGTCATCGGGGTAGATAGCCATTCTCACGCCGCATTCCTCTGCCACGGGAATAACCTTCTTTAGGAATCTCTCAAGGTTTGCCCACAGACCCTCTTCACCAATCTCGCCATAGGCGGTGATAAGCTCGCGCACCTCATCCTGGGTGTAGCTGGAGTCCCAGCCAGGCAGGTGTATATCATCCTTCAAGGGGTCAAGACCTCTCATCTGGTCCCAGTACATAACAAGACTTGTGGAGCCGTCCTTTGCCACCTTGTCAAGCTGGGTTCTTGTCCAGTCAAACACGGGCATAAAGTTGTAGGTTACGCACTTTACACCGTACTTTGCACATCTTCTGATGTTCTCACAGTAGACCTCGAGAAGTGCCTCTACATTGTTTCTGCCGAGCTTGATATCCTCGTGTACAGGGATGCTCTCTACCACGTCAAAGATAAGACCGTTATCCTCGCAGGCGGACTTCATTTTTGCAAGACTCTCCTCGCCCCATACCTCGCCGGGCTTAACGTCATACACCGCCGAAACGATAGAACGCATACCGGGAATCTGCGAGATATACTGCAGGGAAATGGGATCGCTTTCGCCATACCAGCGGAAGGACATTTTCATATTCATAATTATATTCCTTTCAAATTTAAACTTTTCTTTTTTATAGTAATGCTTGTTTTTGCGATATTAAAGCCTGTCTTATTGTCTTATTGAATATTAAGGTTTGTTTTATCTAATATTACTGCTTGTCTTATTTAATATTAGTGCCTACCTTAATAAATATACCAAGTTGCCACTCTTATGTCAAGGGGAAAAGGGCAAGTGGGCGAGGATTTTCTCTGTAAATTTCCCCCTTTTTTGAGGTATTGTTTTTTGCCACAGGAAGGGCCTTTGTCCTTTACTTTACCCCTGCCTTTTTCAAGAGGCGATATTTCCCGGGGCTAATTCCCATAACTCGCTTAAACACACGCGAGAAGTAGTTTAGGTCGTCAAAGCCCACCTCTCTTGCAATCTCGGAGATATTGTGGGCGGTGTTTTTGAGCAGGACGGTCGCCTTTTCCACTCTGTATCCGTTTACATACTCGGTGACGCTTTTGCCCATCGCCCCCTTGAAGAAGCGGCAAAAATGCTCCTCGGACAAAAAGCACATGGCGGATAGGTCCCTTGTGGTAATTGTATCCGAGTAGTTCTTGCTTATATGCTCGATAACCATGTTGAGCCTTGCCAGCTTTGTCTGTCTTGCCTCGTATTCTCTCTCGGATATAATAGTGGAGGTGTAGCCTCGAGACAGGTATGCCATAAGCCTGTACATATGGCTCTTCTGCATCATATCGCTGCCCACCTCGTCCTTCTCCATCTGTGCTTGTATCTCATCCATACATGCCCCAATATAGGGGTCGCCGCTAATATGATTTTTAAGAAGAACACCGTCAAAGGCCACATCACGGAAAAACGCGGGGTATATCAAAATAGATATATAATCAATCTGTTCGGTAAGGCTAAAGGAGTGTATCTCGGCCGAGTTTACAACAACCAAGTCGCCCGCCTTTACTTCAAAGGGGCGACCGTCACAGAAAAAACAGCACCCGCCGCCCAATGCATAAAGCATCTCTATGTGCTCGTGCCAATGGGGGATAAGCGGTTTTGTGGTCTTGTAGTGGCGAATTTTTATGGTGAAGTTGTTTTCCAGCGAGGGAATCTTCTCATAGAGGGTGGTGTTCTTCATATTTTCTCCCTTGTATGTGAAAATATAGCAATTATCAAAATTGTGCTAAAAACTATCAAAAACATTCTTGAAACAATACTAAAATAATTATATACTGAATATGTAGAAAAGTCAAGCAAGGGCACTAATTTTCTCAAACTTGACTAGAAGTATCATTGGAGGATTAAATAGATGAAAAGGGTAGCAATTTGTGGTCTTGGTGGTATGGGAATGACTCATTACAGGGTGTATCAGGATATGCCGAATGTGACTATCGTTGCAGTAGCCGACCCAAGAACCGAGATGGCAAAGGAGAAGATTGCCAAGGATGATGTAAAGGTATATAGCGACCTCAAAACCCTGCTTAAAAACGAGACTGTCGATATAGTCGACGTTTGCGCCCCCAGCTATCTACACCCCGAGCTTTCTATCATGGCAATGGAAGCAGGCAAGGACGTCCTCTGCGAAAAGCCTATGAGCATCGACAGTCAGGGCACAAGCAGAATTATGGAAGCAATAGAGCGCACGGGCAGGACCTTTATGGTCGCCCACGTTGTTAGATTTATGTCGGCATACAGATACCTCAAAAAGGTGGTCGATAGCGGCGAGCTTGGCAAGCCTGTGCACTTTAACCTCAGGCGTGTATCCTCTATTCCCGACTGGACCTTTGAAAACTGGATGCAGGATAAGAGCAAGAGTGGTGGCGCACTTATCGACCTGTCTGTGCACGATATAGACTATATCCAGTATATTTTTGGCGAGCCCAAAAAGATAAGCGGCGCACACCACGAGTACAGAAGCCAGACCGAGTACCACTGCAGCGACCTGGTGTACGAAAACGGCTTTACCGCCAGCATCACAGGTGGCTGGTATAAGGCGAAGATCCCCTTCGGGGCCTCCTACCTCGCGGTATTTGAGAAGGGATATGTATCCTTCGAGGGCGGCAAGTGTGTGAAGAATGGCGAGGCGGTCAATTTTGCCGATATAAATACCGAAAAGGATACGGGTGTAAACGTCAAGGGCTTTGACGGATATTCGGATGAGATAATCTACTTCGTAGAGTGTCTTGAAAAGGGTATAAGCCCAGATATGGTCACCCCCGTGTCAAGCGAAAACGCAATTAAGCTCGTCGAGCGCATTATCGAAGAGGATATAACCCTCTAAAAAATGCAAGTAGCCAAGTAAGATACAACCTTATAAAATGTAAATACTTATTTGCATAAATCAAGCGACCTGCTCCGACAGGTCGCTTTTTCAATGTTTATTTTATATTGCAGAGTGGGCTTTATATTTCTTGATTTTCTCTCCTGTAAGCCCAAAAAGAAAAATCCCCCATACGGGGGATTTTCTATCCATAAAAGGGTACATAAAGAGGATTATTCTTCCTCTGCTTCCTCTTCGTCGAGGAGTCTGTTGTACTCTTCGAATACTGCGTCGATAATATCGTCGTCCATAACGATCTCGAACTTGTTGCCCTCTTCTGTCTCGATAACCTCGAATACGAGAGCCTCGTCCTCGCCCATGCCCTCGAGCAATTCAACGGGCTGAAGAATGATGTAGAAGCGGTCCTCATACTCGATTCCTGCTATCTGGATAAAGTCAACTTCCTCACCGTTCTCGGTAACAAGGGTGATGATCTCTTCCTGAATTTCAAATTCCTGATCCATTTTTCTCTCCTTAATATTAGTATATAATAAATTTGTTCTTATAAATTAGAAGTTGTAGGTATGTTGGTTGTAGTCACTCTCGATAGCGGTAAAGATTCTTCTGTTCTGGGGCGAGAGAGCCTCTTTCTTGATACCCGAGTCCATAATAGCCGCGATAATAGTAACAATACCTCCAAACAAAAGGTTCATAACAATAGGGAACGCGATATTCATGTTCTCGAAGAATTCTATTATACCCACAGGCTTTTCTGCCACCGCAGTGACAAAGCCCTTGTTTCTCTTTGCTATACCCAGGTTGATAATGCCTGTAACCGCCGCAAGTATATAGGAAATGATATCTATCGCATAGTATAATGCGTTTGCCTCAAGAAGCTCGTCCGACCCCATATCTGCAAAGGTCATAACAAGCATAACAGCAGAGAAGACAATCTGAAGCCAGCCCATTACCGTCCACAGGGTTGCCGAGTTCTTCTTCTTTTTTGTGATGTTTCCGAGGGCGAAAGTCGGATCGTAGCCT
>JAZSMN010000113.1:0-8450 GCA_045535925.1 Eubacteriales bacterium | reverse complement strand
ACTTGGGGATTGGTGAGGAGATGTTGCCGGAAATGTTAGGTAAGATTACATTTAAAAATCCGGCAGAAATGGCGAATCATATTCTTAATTTCTGTCTGCATCAAAGCAGAGGCAGAATCCGGGATGATATGACGGTATTGGTCATCGGTAAAGTCGGCTATAATGTTCTGCGCCGAGTCGTAGAGGACGTCATAACCCTGTTCGATAATCTCTCTTGCTATGGCGGTGGAGATATGTGTTTTGCCTGTTCCTGTTGTACCAATGAGAAGGAGGTTGCCCCTCTTTTGCGGGAATGCGGCTGCGTATGTCTTTGCCGTCCTTATGTTGGACTTCATTCTCTTGTAGTTTTCCTCGTCATCCTTGTACCACTCGAGGTCAAAGTTGTCGAAGGACTGGCGGTCGATAAGTCTACCCATTCCCGAGGAATAGATATTCTTTTTGATAAGAAGACTACGCAGGCAGGAGCACATCTTGATATCTACAAAACCGGTGTCCGAGCACTTTTTGCAGACATACTGGGGCTCGGTATAGTCGGCCGGGAGCCCAACTCCAAGTAGAAAGGCGCGCCTTTCTCTCATCAGCTCCTCGTTGCGCTCGCGGATAGGGGTGATGTCCGCGCCACGGCAAGCCGCATTAAACAGGGTAAGACCCGTGTTACGAAGCTCGTCATCTATCTTCTTGATTTCGGGATATTTGAGCATAAGCTCCAGGTTGCGAGCCTCTGCATCGCTGCGAGCATTTACTCTTCGCTCTCTAATCTCTTCGAGAGCCTCGGTATAATTCTGTCTTGAATACATAACTACCTCTTATTCTTCATCACCGTAACTACGAGCCAGAGCACGCATAAGAGCATCCTCGGCATCGAATTCGGAGTATTTTGGAGTATCGGTTTCGGTTTCTTTTTTCTTCCTTCCGCGCAGGGCGGTCTCTGCCTTTTTCTTGTATAGCTCGCGGTTTTTCTCTCTGTCGGCCTGGCACTCTTCCAGGGTTTTGCACCCTGCCTCAAACCAGGATTTGAGAATGGTATTCATATAGCCCGCAATATACTTGTGACAGTTTTCGTTGCAGATATCAAAGGCCTCGGCTATTATATCAAGACCAAAGGCAAATTGATTTATCCAGCAGTCGAAATACTTCTTCTCCTGCTTGCTTATGTAGATGTTTTCCCTGTGTACTATCTTGCAAATCTCGACCTCCCAGGGCTCTATATTTTCCTTCTCGTCTATATAGGAAACCAGGTCCTCGACGGTAGAGATGCCGTCCTGTATCAGCTTCTTTGCCTGTCTTGTTAGACGGATAGCGGTAAGCGCTAACGCGCCCTCTTTTTTGGGTGCCAGGTGGGATGCCAAAAGAAGAACATACTCGGGGCTTAAGCCCTCCTCGGTGACAAGCGCAGTCAGTCTCTCGATATTGGGAGTGTTGAGGGCGGCCTTTTTCATCATTTTTGTGCATTCGTGAATCATATCCGCGATACCGCTATCTCGAATGCTCTCGGCAAGCTCGCTCTTGCTCTCGGTGATTATGGGGCTGTCGTGGCTCTTTGTCCAGGGGTCGTCGATAACCAGCTCGCAGTCATCGGTGCTAATCACACCGCTCTCTGTCCATAGGGTTATAGCGGCGCTCACTCGTGTTAAGGAAACTTTACATTTTTCTGCAAGCATTTCCTTCGATACAGGCTTCTCTCCGAGGGCAATAATGCATAGAAGAACTCGGAGTTCCTCCACGCTTGCCTCCAAAAAGGCCTCAGAGGTGCCAAGGCGTGTTAAATTTACACTATAATATTTCATCAGTCCTCTTTTTCCTCGCTCTGTGTCTTCATTTCATAACAGAGGGCGAGCAGTGAGTCTCCGAGGTGGATGTTTTCTACTATTGTGTCCTTGCCGGGGAGCGAGAGCTCCATGTTGGCAAAGTTCCACATTCCCCTAACACCTGCGTCGGACATAGTCAGGGCAACCTCGTATGCCACCGTCTTTGGGACGGTGAGAACACCAATGTCTACACCCTCTCTCTTGCAAAAATCATACAAGTCCTTAACGTCATAGACAGGCAGACCATAAATCGTGGTGCCAATTATCTTCTCGTCTGAGTCAAACATAGCCAGGCGCTTTACACCTCTACGCTCAAACATATGGCTGGCGGCAAGAGCCTTTCCCAGGTTGCCGGCACCGACAATTACAGCCTTGTAGCCCTCTTCTATACCGAGAAACTCACTAATCTTGCCGTAGAGATACTTTATGTTATAGCCGTATCCCTGCTGGCCAAAGCCACCAAAACAGTTAAGGTCCTGTCTAATCTGCGATGCGGTAACATTCATTATTTCGGCAAGCTCCTTGCTGGATATACGGCCTCGTCCCTCGCGAATAAGGTCGCCTAAGTATCTGTGATATCTTGGCAATCTCTTTTTTACTGCGTCGGGGATAGTGGCTTTGATTTCACTTGCCTTTCTATCAAATGTTCCGACCACTTTATCTATTCTTTCCATAATTATCGCTTTCCTTTTCAGATGTCATTACTTATCTACTTTAGTCTTCGCTGTCTTGTGCCGAGGCATTAAGCCTTGAGTCGGCGCGTTTTCCGTCGAGAAATTCGTAGTAAGCCTGTGCGCCTATCATTGCGGCATTGTCGCCCGCAAGAGACAGGGGCGGGATAAAGAGCTTTATGTGCTTTGCGGCGGCAAGCTCCGAGAGTCTGTGCCTTAGATGTGAGTTTGCCGAAACACCGCCCGCTACCACCAGGTCGCATCCCTGATATTTGTCGAGCGCCATACCGAGCTTCTTTGCCACGGCTTCCACGGCCTCGTAGGTATATCTTGCGGCAAAGAGGGCACGGGGCAGCTCTATACCCCTCTGCTCGAAGCGGTGAATGAGGTTTATCGCCGCGGTTTTTAGATCCGAGAAGGAGAAGTTAAAGCTGTCGTTCTTTACCGCAGGGGAGGGTAGAGTTAACTCGGGGTTTTTGTATGCCTCGCTCCGCTTGTATTTCTTAAAGAAGTCAGCCTTGCTGCCGGTCGCCTCGATAAATCCCTCGGTGGAGAGGGCATCAAATCCTCGTCCTGCAGGGTAGGGTATGCCTATCACTCTGCCTATTTTGTCAAAGGCCTCGCCTATCGCGTCGTCACGGGTGGTGCCTATTATTGTCTTTTTTGTGTAGCTTTCTACATAGTAGATAGCGGTGTGTCCGCCCGATACTACAAGCGAAATAAAGGGGGGCTTGGGCAGCTCCTCACCAAAATAACAGGAGGCGATATGCCCTTTAATGTGGTCGACGGGGACAAGCGGCTTGCCGTTTGCCAAAGCCAAGGACTTGGCAAAGCTCACACCTACAAGCAGAGCGCCGATAAGTCCGGGGTTTGAGGTCACCGCCACCGCATCTATGTCATCCATTGTGACCTCGGCCTCCTTCATCGCCTCGTAGGTGATGCCGGTTATGGCCTCGATGTGGGCACGGCTGGCTATCTCTGGCACAACACCACCATACAGACGGTGGGTATCAACCTGGCTCGCTATTATATTCGATTTTATTAAGAAGCGCTCACCCTCTCGACAAACCACCGCACAGGAGGTCTCGTCGCAGGAGCTTTCAAAGGCAAGTATGTTCATTTTTCTCCATCACACCTCGCCGAGGTCGGTGCTGTTGCCGTAGAGCATCAGGCACGCATTTTCGGTGGGGTTTTTGTAATAGTTTTTTCGCATTCCGATTTTCTTAAAGCCATAGGCTTCGTAGAGCTTTATTGCGGCTATGTTTGACTCCCTGACCTCGAGGAATACTACCTCCAGTCCCTTGCCGCGTGAGGTCTTGATGGCATAGTCGAGCAGACGATAGCCTATGCCTCTTTGTCGGTATTCGGGCAGGACCGCCACCCGATATATTTCGCACTCCGGGGGTATAAGCCTCGCCAAAACATAGGCTATCACGCGCTCGCCGTCCCTTGCGACAAAACAGGCGCTACCCTCGGTGCATATAAGGTTTGTTATATCTCTTTGACTCCAGGCATCGGGAAAAACCGCCTCCTCGATGCTTGCTATTCCACTACTGTCGGTGGGTAAAGCTCTTCTAAAATCCATATTTAATTTGGCTTATGTAAATAAGCTTTATCCTCCTTTTATAGTGCTTGTCCGTTTTGCTCGACCCCAAGTTGGAGGGGGCGAGCGGTAGTCTATTTTATTTAAAAAATCGAGCAATGAGGTTATATTAAATAAGTCGGGCAACCTTATTGCTTTTAGGAGTCTATCGCCGAGTTTTTTTAGAGCGGGCGCGACCGTTTTTTTGCTTATAAATAGCGGTTAGATTTTCCTTAAAGAAGGCGCGAGAGGAGGCTTAAAACCTCTTTTATTGTCGCGTCTATATCCTCGGTTTTAACCGAAAAACCCGAGGCACGGAGGTGACCGCCACCGCCAAAATGCTCGGCGACTCGACTTACGGGCGCACCCGTAGAGCGCAGAGAGAACTTGTACTCTCCACCTGCCACCTCTTTTGCGCTTATAGCCACCTCGACACCTCGCACCGAGCGAATAACATCGACCGCCGTCTCAAAATGCTCGAGAGAGAGACCCAGCTCTTCAAGCGCGGCAAGGGTGATAACACAGTAGGCTACCCTGCCACCCTCGGCAAGCGAAATTTTCGAGCCGACAAAAGCTTCTGCCAGTATCTGCTCCCTGGATTTACAGTGGAACAGACGGTGGTTTATGTCCGCTGTATCGATGCCACAGGCGATAAGTCTTGCGGCTACCAAATGCGTATTTTCACGGGTGTTGGAGTAGGCAAAGCAGCCTGTATCCGAGCTTATCGACGCGTACAATGGGCGTGCAATATCCTCAGAAAGCTTTACAAGTCCACGCTTTTCAAGGACTGTGAATATATCATAGAGCACCTCGCCCGCGCTTGAAGCCTCGCCCACGGTCAGGTGGGGTGCATAGGGTGTAGAGGACTCGTGATGGTCGATAACGCAGGCTATCTCTATATCCCTCTCGTAAATGGCGCCAAGCTGTGAGGGGGAAGCCACATCGACCGCCACACAGCATCTGCCGTCCACCTTGTCGGTTACCTCAACCTCGTCAAGGAGAAAGGCAAGCCTCTCTGGTATCGGGTGGGCGCAGGATATTTCTGCCTTTTTGCCAAGGGTCTCATAGATTTTTGCAAGGGCAACAGCCGTGCCTACGGTGTCGCCGTCGGGTCGAATATGGCAGAGGATAAGGGGGTGCTCTATCCCAAGAAGAATGTCAGCACACTCCTCTCGGCTTATCTTCCTTATCTCACTGGCCGTCATCTTCGTCCTCGGTAGTGGCGCTCTCGGTCTTAATCTCTTCCAAGAGGCGCGCTATCTTTGCACCGTGCTCGATAGAGCCGTCCTTCACAAAGTGCAGCTCGGGGGTTATTCTCAAATTAAGGGTTACCGCCAGGTGGTGACGGAGCATACCCGTGCATTTTTTAAGTCCCTCGCCTGCCTCCTCCGAGTCGCCAATGCAGGAGAAATATATTGTTGCATACTTGAGGTCGGGTGCTACCTCCGCTCTTGTGATGCTTACAAAGTTGTTTATAACCTTGGGCTCTCTTACGTTGCCCATAGCGATAGCCAGCTCCTTTGCTACCGCATCATTTATTCTTCCGCGTCTGTATTTTGCCATTTTTCCGTCCTTTATGTTGTATTTGCCGGAGGGCATCTCGCCCCCCTGCTTGTTATCTTGTTTTATCTAAAAATCCGTGGTTTATACACTTTTTATGTGTTTGCTGATTTATACACCTTTATGTGTTTATATAGTAGGTTATCCCGTTTTCTCTAAGGGGTGGGAGATGTGTTCTTAACCCCCCAGCGCCCGACCTTGCCGAGTCGATTACTTTAAGTATTCCCATGGGGCGAACAATGTCTCTTATACTCTCTATGAGCGCTCCAAAATGCGTGCAACCAAGTATTAGCACATCTGCCCCACACTCTTTTAAGGGGGAGAGAAGCTTCTCTATCCTCGCCTTGTCGCCTCCTTGTATGTTCCTGTCCGAGAGTCCTTCGTCTATTAGTGCCACAAGCGGCTGGGTCGCCAGCTCAAAAACCTGGGAGCTTCGACAAACAGCGGGGAAGGTGTGAGAGTGAATGCTCGCCTCGGTGGCGATTACGGCAATTCTGCCACTATTACTCCACCTCTCTGCCTCGCTTACCGTGTGGGTAATTATACCCTCCACCTTGTCGGTGTCAAGCCCCGTTTTGTGGGCATTTCTCTGCCAGACACCACTGGCGGTGCAGCAGCCTATAAGGACCTTGCGCACACCGAGGGCAAGAAGGGTGGAAATGTTTTCTCGTGTGATTTCTATAAGCTCTTCCTCGCTCCTTGTTCCGTAGGGCGAGTTTTTTCTGTCGGTCAGGAGGACTATGTCCTCTTTTGGATATAGACTTCTTAAATGCAGGAGAGTGTTGTGTCCACCCCTGCCCGAGTCAAAGAGCCCTATCACAAAAGTGCATCCTCTATCATATCGTTTATGAGTCGCCCTGGCTCGACGCCTGCCTCTATTATTAGCCGTGGGTACAGGCTGGTTTCGGTAAAGCCGGGGAAGGTGTTTATCTCGTTGAATAGGACTCTATCACCCGAGAGGAAAAAGTCCAGCCTTGATAGGTGCCTTAGGTTTAGCCTCTCTGACAACATACGCGAGTATTCGGCGATTTTCTCCTTTATCCCCGCGTCCACCTCTGCCTCTGTTGTTATGGTGGTTTCTCCGCTATACTTCTTGTCGAAGCCGTAAAACCCCTGGCATTTTGGCTCGCCCGGGGGAGTGATAATGCTCTTGCCAAGCGCCGAGAAAAATCCGACCTCAAGCTCTCTTTTGTCCTCTATCAGCTCCTCTATTAAAAGGTCTGTGCCGAGTGCCTCAAGCTCGCCGAATATATCCGAGAGGTCGCCTTCGTTCTCTATCTCGTAGGCTCCCACCGAACTGCCAAGGGAAGTGGGTTTTATAAACAGGGGATAGCCAAACTCCGCGCACTCCTTCTTTAAGAGGGAGAGCGGTGTCCCGGCCTTTATTCTTTTATACCTTGCCACAGGGATGCCTAAAGACGTGGCAATATCCTTGGTGTACCCCTTGTCAGAGCACAGGGCACCGGTAAGCGTCGACGCACCTATGTACCGAATACCGAGAGTATCGAGAGTTCCCTGTATTCGTCCGTCCTCGCCATAGTCACCGTGTAAAAGCGGAATGGCGCAATTTATTTTCTCTGTGTAGTTTTCTCTGGCAATTCCACCACCCTCTTTTAGCTTTGCCAAAAAGACAGGTGCTTTTTCGTCGTCCTTTTCGATGTACCAGTCCCCATTTTGGTCGATAAAAACCAAAATGACCTTGTATTTTTCCTTGTCTATAAGCCCTTTTACATAGGACCTTCCAAGGCAGGAAACCCTATGCTCTACACCGCGACCCCCGTATATGAGGGCGACGGCTTTTCTTTTGTCGGGTCTATACATATTCATCACCTCGCCACAGTTTATGCGACGGGGTGGGTGGGGGTTAATGTGTTGATATGGTGCTTTTTGGAGTGTCGCCTTAGTGCTTTCTTCTTAAGACTGCGACTCTATCCCTGCCACCATAGTCCTTGATTATTTCTATCTGGCAACAGCTTTCCTCGGCCAATTCCCCAAGGAGCTCTGCCTGGTCAAAGCCTATCTCCATAGCGATAAAGCCGTTTTCCTTTAGCACTGAGAGGGACATGGGAACAAGGCGCCTATAAAACAGGCTCCCGTCCTCGCCACCCTCAAAGGCAATTCGCGGCTCGTGGAATATCTCTTTTTCCAGCGAGAGGTAGACCTCTGTGGGAATATATGGTGGGTTTGACAGTATGGCATCGTATTCGCCCTCAAGACCCGAGTCGAGCAGGTCCTTTTCCAAAAATGTTATTCTGTCAAGGACGCCATTGGTCTTTGCGTTTTCTTTTGCTATTTCGAGGGCACCTTTGGATATATCCACCGCCACAGCACGGGTGCCTTTTGTCGCTTTTAGTGTGGAGATAGCAACACAGCCACTACCTGTGCACAGGTCGGCAAATAGGTCGCCCTCCTTCAGGCAAGATGCGGCATACTCCACCAAAATCTCGGTATCCGCCCTTGGGATAAGGCAGTCGGGGCTGACGCGATATCTCTCGTGGCAAAACTCTACCTCGCCAATGATATATTGCAGGGGCTCACGCCCAAGCCTGCGAACAATCGCATCTTCTATTCCGGGGTCGTCACACACAAATCGTGTATCCGCCAGCAGGGCTCTCGGCGCACCAAAGTGGGCAAAAATTTCTCTCGCCTCGCCTCGCGCATTCTCAATTCCACCCTCCGACAGGCGGTTTATTGCCTCGGCGAGTGTCATATTTGTTCGCCGTTATCGGCGGTATCTGTGTTTTCTGTTTCTTCGGCGGTTGCCGCCTTTGTACTTGTTGCTTCATCGGTCGCCAAGGTTTCTTCGGCGGCTATCGCGTCGATGCTCTC
>JAZSMN010000065.1:0-2930 GCA_045535925.1 Eubacteriales bacterium | reverse complement strand
ACTCTTCCTCTCTTTCCCTCTCGGCACGGAGGACTCGCTCGCGCTCCTGTCTTTCTCTCTCTGCCCTAATCTCGGCAAGTCTCTCCTGCTCGCGGAGCTTCTCTTGTCTGATTGCCTCTTGCTCTGCCAGTTTTGCCGCTTCCATTTGGCGAAGGAGCTCTTCGTACTCTCTTTGCAGTCTCTCCCTCTCGGCGCGAAGCCTCTCGGCCTCTTGCTCTGCCCTTGCCCTTGCATCCGCCTCGATTTGCAGGCGGCGACGAACCTCTTCTTCTATCCTCTCTTCTTCGAGGGTCTTTACATACTCGGTGTGCGCGGGGGGTGTATAGTCATCGCCAAAGAAGTCGTCACTCGGGCTGTATGTAGGATACTCGTCGTCGGGGAAGATGCCATAAAGCGGAGTCGCCTTGGGGGGTCTGTGTTCGGTAGTTGACTCTTCGGTGTCGAAAATATCAACCTCGGTTTTGGGCTCTTCGGCCTCATCGGTGCCGAAAATATCATCCTCGGCAGGCTCATCGGTTGTACCTTCTTCTATAACAAGCGACTCGGTAATCTCTTCGGCCACTGTATCTTCGGTATATGTGTCCTCGGTGGCCTGTTCGGTGGATGCAAGCTCGTCCTCGGTGGCTGTACCAGCGGTGGCGAATATATCACCCGCGGTCCTACCAAAGTCAAAGCCCATCTCCTCGCCCTCGTCAAACTCGATACCACGGAGCATATCAAAGTTAGGCTTTTTGTCTGCCTTGTCGCCAAGGACACGGCGGAGCATCTCGGCGAGCTCGCTCTCAAATTCATCCTCGACCATGGGGGTGGTAGTCTCTGTGGTAGCAAGCTCCTCGGTGGCTTCTGCCATTTTCTCGGTGGTATCTTCAGGCTCGGTGGTATCTACAAAATTCTCTGCGAAGGGAATCTCTGCCACGACGGGCTCGGTCATGATGGGTATTTCCACCACTGCGGGCTCTGTCACTATCTCGGTGGGTATTTCTGTCGCGGTGGGCTCGGTCGCCGCCTCGGTGCTCAGGGCTATGGCGTGCAGCTTTTGTGCAAGGATATCCGCGTGGGAGGCCAGCTGGGAATCAGTGCTGACACGGACAAGGTCACCGTTTTTGATAGCGCGCTTAATAAGGCTGCGCCACTCGGTGGCCGTCCTTTTGCCCATTGCGGCCTGGTACTTATTCACATCGGTGCGAGCCAGGTAGCGATATTCCTTCTCGCGTATCTTCTGGGGCACGCCCTCGCCTATCTCAAAGAGAATGCTTCCAGGGGCGGGGGTGTCGGATACGGTATATCCCTCGGCAGAATCGAGCCTTGTCCACTTGACCCAAAAGTCCCTGGGCTGACATCCCTTATCGTTAAGGATAAGGCGGCGGTAGGTCACATTGTCCGATGTGTGCTCCATAAATGTAAAGGGCGCGAAGGACAGGCACAGCCGGAGCGTAGAGTTTTCAAGCCCCTCAACCCCCATAGCTCTGCCTATCGCAAGGGTAAGCTGTCTTGACATCTCATCGATGAAGCTCTGGGAATATCTGCCCACAAGCTCGACGGGCTCGCCCGTGGTATCAACACAAATCTTAACCCCCCTCTTGTCATAGGTCAGGGCACGGGGCTCGACCAGAGCCAAGAACTCCTCGGGCACACTCTCGGCAAGCGAAAGCTCCAAGGGCTCCCCCCCCACATAGGCATAGGGGTTAGCATCTATAAAATTCTTTTTGCTCGCCACACTCCACCTTATCCACCTGCGGTGTGTACCCGACGCGGTGGTTATCGAAAGCGGATAGTAGCAATATCCCTCCTCGACAAGACGGTCGGCAAGGAAATCCTCGTACATAAGTATTTCACGAATACTGTCCGAATATATGTCCTCGAGCTTCGGCATAAGGACGGTATTAATAGAATCTACAAATGCCTCCGACACCACGCTCTCGAGAATCCGGTTGTGCGAATATTCAAATATCATATAAGCCCCTACCTTTCAAGTCTTTTAGGAAAGAATACACTTTTACAGTTACTATTTTATCATATATTTTTATTAAATGCAATAAGTATTTTCTTTTTCCACCGCTTTTCGACCTCTTTGCTTCGCCCCTGGCGCTCGTTCGCCCCCGTGTGAAGATTATCGACATTTCATATGTCAATTTATGCAATTGTAATGTCAACATTTGCAATTGTGCGAGGAACGGGATTATAGTAAAATATACATAGTGAAATAAATTATATATAGGAGATACTATAATGCAAGACATGATTAAAGAACTTTACTCCATTGGCCTTATCCCTGTTATTAAAATTGAAAATCCCGATGATGCAGTTCCTCTTGCAAAGGCGCTTATCGACGGTGGTCTTCCCGCAGCAGAGATTACCTTCCGTACCAAGTGCGCAGCAGAGGCTATCAAGAATATTACCGAGGCATTCCCTGAGATGCTCGTAGGTGCAGGCACCGTTCTCAGCACCGAGCAGGTTGATGCGGCTATCGCGGCAGGCTCCAAGTTCCTCGTTTCCCCCGGTCTTAACCCCAAGGTTACCGCATACGCGCTTTCCAAGGGTATTCCCATGCTCCCCGGCTGCTCGAATCCCTCCGATATCGAGGCTGCTCTTGAGCTCGGTCTCACCACCGTAAAGTTCTTCCCCGCAGAGGCTGCAGGCGGTCTCAAGATGCTCAAGGCTATGGCTGCTCCTTACGGTCAGCTTAACTTCATGCCTACCGGCGGTATCAATGCCGATAACCTTCTTGAGTACCTTAAGTTCGGTAAGATCGTAGCTTGCGGCGGCTCCTTCATGGTTGCCGATCAGCTCGTTAAGGAGAAGAAGTGGGACGAGATCACCGCTCTTACCAAGAATGCGGTCAAGAAGATGCTCGGTCTCGAGTTCATCCATATGGGCATCAACGCAGAGAACGCAGAAGAGGCTATGAAGGCGGCTAAGATGTTCGAGCT
>JAZSMN010000173.1:0-3336 GCA_045535925.1 Eubacteriales bacterium | reverse complement strand
GAATCCACCATCCCCCACCATAAGAAACCGACTCTTTGGAGTCGGTTTTTCTTTTCTTATGGTGGGGGATGGTCCAACTTCAGCCGCGCTCATAAAATGAGCGTGGTTCGCATATCCAAGCGTAGCGAGGATATCTTCGGCACAGCCGAACATCCACACCTAAATCTGATAGTACTCGGTGGGGGAGACTACCTCTTTGGAGTCGGTTTTTCTTATTTTATGGCTGCTCCACTTGGCTTGCTACATTTTGCCTAATTTACATTATCTTTTAATCTTATAGGAGGAAACAACCGTGCAGAAAAAGTACTCGCGCGTTTATGTTGAAATTACAAATATTTGCAACAAAAATTGCAGCTTTTGCCCCGGTACTACACGCGCTCACCGGTCTATGACGCTCGACGAGTTTTCTACTATATTGTCCTCGCTTTACGGACTTACCGATTATATCTATCTTCACGTTATGGGCGAGCCACTTACTCACCCGCTCTTACCTTCGTTTATCAGCCTTGCCACCTTCCGTGGCTTTAAGGTTGCCGTAACCACCAATGGCACACTCCTTCCCTCGCGTGGCGAGTCGCTTTTAACCACCCCGCCTTACAAGGTGAATATTTCGCTCCACTCCTTCGAAGAGGGCGAGACCTCTACCTACCTCTCCTACATAGAGGGATGCCTCGATTTTGCCGCTCGTTCGTCGGAGGCAGGCATCTTAACCATTCTCCGTCTTTGGAATCGTGGCTTTGACAAGGGAAGAAACATAGACACGCTCTCGCTTATTAAGGAAAAATTCCCCGAGGGCGAAAACGAGTGGAAATTTGGCGACCGCGGTGCAAGAATAAGGCACAAGCTCCACCTCGAATATGGCGAGCGCTTTGCCTGGCCGGATATGTCCTGCGAGGATATGGGCGATCAGGTGTTCTGCTATGGCCTGGGTGACCACTTCGGCATTTTGTGCGACGGAAGTGTCATCCCCTGCTGCCTCGACCGAGAGGGCGAAATAACCCTTGGCAACATATTAAATGGCGACAACTTGTCCGAAATCCTCTCCTCTGATAGGGCAGAGCGGATTCGCCAAGGCTTCCATTCACGCTGTGCCGTCGAGGACCTGTGCCACAGGTGTGGCTATGCCCGTCGCTTTAAAGTGTAATCCGATCCGCATAAGCATAAAATAGAGCGGCCAACATAAACTCAAATCAAAACCGCCTAAACAACTGTATAAAATAAAATCCCCTTGCCGTAGCTCCTGATTTTCAGGGTGCCACCTTAAGGGGATTTTCTTGATTTATGAAAAATTGCCAACTTTTAATTGCCGCCCTTTACAAAGCGATCAATGTAATCCATATATGCGCACCAGTCCTCAAGGCCTAAATAGTGCTTGCCCTGACGAATGTGATACATAGCATCCCCCTCGGCCAAAACCGTCTTTGCCACAGGGATAGTGTCGTTATGTACAAGTCCTCTTTTGCCAAATAGGGAATAAGCCTCGTTTACAGCCACAAGCGACAAAAACTCGCTTGCAGGATCCGACCACAGGTCTTCCTCTGCACTACCTACAAGCAGATGCCTCGGCACACATAGAGCCAAAAGAAAATGCTGGTCAAAGCCCTCAGGGATAGCCGATTTTCTTGCATTTTTGTTATATCTTGGGCAAAACCAATGTGGAAATACCGAGGTTATCATATCCACCTTTTCGCCAATTTTCCCGCGAGTAAGCGCCGCACCCGAGCACCCCGAATTGTTTGATATAATATACTTAAACCTTTCGTCAAATCCGCCTGCCAAGAGCGCACTTTTGCCAAGATGCGAGTGGCCTATCACCGCCACATTTGATTTGTCAATTTCGCCAAGGCTCTCTATATAGTCCATAACTCGCATCGCCGCAAAGGCCCACATTGCCAGCTTGCCAGCAGAGGTAGCCTTTCTTCTCGACGAAGCAATTCTTGGCGCAATTCCGTTCTTAAAATCACCATCATCGCTGGTTATATCCTTGTGACAAAATGAGAAGACTGCATACCCGCGGTCAATAATACTCTCGGTTGGCTGAAACTTGTGGGGAACATTAGGCGAGAAGTTGATATGCACAAAGGCGGGATGAGGCCCAGCCTTGGTGGGTATCGAGCAATAGACAGGGAAGGAGAACTCCCAGCCGTGCTCGTATTGGCACACAAGCTTTACACACTTAAGCACCGCCTTGCCCGCGCAAAAGGACTCGTCCACCGACAGCTCTTCGATACGCATATGGTCGGGCTTGAGAGGGAGATATCCGTACTCCTGCTCCTGTAAATTTTTCTTTATTTCTTCTCTTCGTTTTTCAAAATCCCTGGTGGTTTTTACTTCTCTCCCTCTATTTAGCCACAGGAGTTTTGGCAGATCTCTTTCTTCTAAAAGTCTATCTATATTTGACATATATCCTCTCAAAGATAACATTGAAAGCATTTCTTTATTTATACATTAATTATAAGGTTAGGCAAAATTTTTGTCAATAATATTTGACAAAAAAAGGAATAAATGCTACAATATAAAAAAAGAAAAAGGAGGAGATAACCAAATGCCAAAAAATATCAAAGCACTCGGTTTGGGTAGCAAAATGGAGCTGCCACAGGGTGTATTAGAGATACTTTCTCGATTTGACAAGGCGGGAGCCGAAGCATATGTAGTTGGCGGTGCGGTGCGCAACCATCTCCTCGGCAAAAAAATAGATGATTATGACATAACCACAGCCCTTACACCAGTCGAGGTTATGGAGCTTTTTGGTGACCTGCGTGTAATAACCACGGGCCTAAAACACGGCACGGTTACCGTCCTTCTTGACTCGGTGGGATACGAGATAACCACCTATCGTATAGAGGGCGAATATCTTGACAACCGTCACCCCAGCGAGGTTAAATTTACCTCTATGCTATCTGGCGATCTTTCCAGGCGAGATTTCACCGTAAATGCTATGTGCTACCACCCCGTGCGAGGTTTTGTGGACCTTTTTGGCGGTATAGAGGATGCGGACAACCGTATAATTCGCGCTGTTGGTGATGCTCGTGTGAGGTTTACCGAGGACGCCTTGCGAATAATTCGTGCCCTTCGTTTTGCATCGGTTCTTGACTTTGAGATAGAGGCAAAGACCAGGGAAGCGATAGAGGAGCTGTACCCTCTGCTTGCCAATATATCGGTCGAGCGAGTAGCCACTGAGTTAAGAAAATTGATGGGTGGCAAGGGTGCATACCGTATAATAAACGAGTTTAATTCTGTGTTCGCCTTTATCTTGCCCGAACTTGAAAGGGTAGCCCTCCCGGGTAGGGAGAAATTCGAGGAGTGCACCGACGGTTTTATTAGATTTTTATCCCT
>JAZSMN010000085.1:0-8302 GCA_045535925.1 Eubacteriales bacterium | reverse complement strand
CTCGTCAAATATCGAGAGGATACCGACGGTGATACCACCGTTACATACATACTTCCAGTTGTCACCGGGAACATCCTGATACCAGCGATAGCTACGCTTTCTCTTGCGGTCAAGGAAGTCGTCCATTGCGGCATTTACGCCCTTTTCGATAATAGCATTTACAACAATCTTTCTCTGCTCGGGGGTAAGGTAGTCATAAAGCCAGTCAAAAGCGATACCCATCGCGTTTGTCATCTCACCAACATCGAGGAAGTGATAGGGGTTCCAGTCCTTGAAGGCGGCAACCGTTTCCATCTCCTTCCAAAGTCTGTCGGCAAATCGAACGTCGCCGCTTATATTATACGCCATACCAAGAATTAAGGTTCTCCTGAGCATAGTGCGGGACACTTCCAAAAGGCGAATGCCATCGGGAATATAGTATGTAAGCAAATCTTTGGATAACAGTCTGGTAGCCTGTGCAATTACCATATCGTAAGCATAGGTATCAAGCGGATCCTTGCTATTAGCAATACGCTCAAAGTCCGCTTTGCTCATCATAATTCTGGGGTGCTTGCCACCAGAAAAAGCCCTTGCGGTGTCCAAAATCTTTTGTCTCATAAGACCTCCTAAAATTTATGTAAAGTTTTGTTATAAAATCGTGACAATTTCGCCCCTAACCCACAGGGCGTGTTAAATTAATTGCGCCTGACAAAACACAAATTTGCAACCCAAAGGAATCTCGTTTGCGAAGCAAACATATCGAGTGCGTCAGCACATATCATAGACACGGGCATATATCGAAAATCCCACAGGAATTTATACCGACGCAGTTATCCCGCAGTATAACTGCCAAAATCCCCTTCTTGTCCGTTATTATTATACATCACCCCACCCCCAATGTCAATTATACATAATTGCTAAAAAACACGTATCTATTCTGTGAAGAGTGCAATAGCAAACCTCTAAAAAAACGAAGGGTTTAAGAGTAAAGCAAAATGTCACTATGTAAAGATTGCAGGAATAAAAAAGTTTGTCACATCGTAAAATCATGTTATATAAGTTAATTAGTTTTGAAAACAAAAATATAAAGATAATGTTATATCCTTAAGTTTAGTATAGATTGAATCATGACATTCTCGATGCCCAAAGAAAGCAACATACATAAAAACATCTCCTAAAATATTATCGTGTATCCGAAAAGGATATACAATAATATTATAAAAGAGGTGAATATATGATAGACTATATTTCAATTGGTAAAAGAATAAAGGAATTTCGCAAAGAAAAAGGTTTAACACAGGAAAGGCTTGCAGAAATGTCGGGCATAGAGCCGTCAAACATTTCTCACATAGAGCGTGGTGCAACCAAACCGAGCCTGCCTACCCTTGTCGCCATAGCAAATTCGCTCGGTGTTTCACTTGATGAGTTGGTGTATTCAAGTTTAAGAAAGAGCGAACATATATACAACGCGATTCTCGCCGAGCTTACCGAAGATATGTCAAGGGAAGAGCTCGCCGCGGTGGTCGAAATGGTTAAAACAACAAAAAAGATTTTGCGTTCCAGAAAGTGAGAGAAGGCAAAGACGAATCAAATCGAGCAATTTTCTTTCCTATATAACGACAATAACCAAGGTCGCTTTTTTCGGCCTTGGTTTTTCTCTTGTACTTTGACAAAAGCCTCTTTACACCGCCCCTCTCTAATCCGCCTTTTATACAATTCTCGAACATTTTACTTTCCCTCTTTTTTATACATATCCCGTAAAAAATCGGATAAACTAACCAAAAAGGAGGCAAACAATATGTTTCTAAAAAGACAAGAGCAAAAAAACAGCCACTTTGGGCTAAAGTTAGCAATCTGCGCCCTGGCGGCGGTGGGCGCCATATCCATAGTAAGCTGTTGTCGCGAAAAGGTAGCCTGCGCTATGAATAAAATGTCCTCTATGTTTCAAAAAAAGCCCACCCCCACCTGCCCCACCGACAACCTTGATTTTTAAGGTGAGGTTTTACACATCAACCTAATAACCCCAAGTTTTAATGCGGTGCTTTGTGTATCAACCCACAACCTCGATTTTAAGACGAGTCTTTTGGCACAAAGGTGCCCCCTTGTTTAAAAAACCGTTTTTTCACACGGGTATAGCTTTACAACTTGTTTTACAGAAAAAGGCGACGGAAATCCGTCGCCTTTTATAGTATTTTTTAGCCATTAATATTTTGCTAATTTTGTATAGCTCAAAATATAGCTCGCATTTTTGACAATTCCTCCGAGCACAATCAAGCTTTCGCGTTTAGCCATTAATTCTATTTTGAATTTCTCTTCTACGAAAACGAACCTTGATACCATTCTCGCTGCGCTGTAATTCTCTTGCGATTTCGGACAAGGTGCAGCCCGCATTGAACATTTCTACCAGCCTTTCGTCCTGTTCCTTGTCCCAAGGCTGTCCCTGGTTTGCGAGGTTAAATTTCTCGCGGTATTCCCGAGTGCTAAAAGAGGTAATCGCCTCAAAATTATCCAAAACAAAGTGCTGCGCATCAAGATTAAGGCACAGATATGTATAGGTGTCACCGTGATAATCGGTGCCCTGGCAAAGCGATATTCCTATTTCTTCTCCTGCCTCTGTCGGGAATTTAAGCCACTTGCCATCAACCTTTTCCGTCACGGCAAAGCCACAGAAAACCAACCATTTTATAAGCTTGTTTTTAGCAAATCCATTTACACGCTTCCCCTCCGGAGCAAGCGCAATAACCCTCTTATACATTTCGCCTAAGGCGATTGGCTTGTCAGAATACTCAAAGCGGAACAAATCCTCGTGTGTCAAAGAGACGCTCCTGCTACTACCACTCTTGGGTTGTTCTTGGGGCTTCGGTGCATCGAGGCCACCGTTTTCGCACACGCGACCAAGCACCTGTGCCACATAGAAAAAGCAACGCGCAAGACGAACATTGTTGACTATCTCGCCCTCGGGTATCGGGGTGTTGTCCAAGGGGCTTATGCCCTGTGCCAATTTCTCGATAAAGGTTTTTGCATATGCAATCTTTTCAAGTTCTGTCATTTTCTCGCCTTTCTTTTTGTCAAGTTCTCGGTACTTTTAAAAAATATCGACAACAGTCCTGTCCTCGTTAATGATAGCATTATTTTGCCTTTTTGTCAATATCTCCCTCACCTAAGACACCTCTTGTCAAATAAAAAAGAGCTATGATAGACGCCCGCCACAAGGGTATCTTTTCATAACTCTTTATTTAATTGTTTTCTAATTGTTAGGTTGGGCATCCTTGTGCTGGACACCAAATTGTTTTTGCGCTTGCCTACGTTTTATCGGTCTATTGCTGATCTTTTCTTTTCAAAACGTAGTAGTCGTACGCATCGAAAGTGCGGTCAGGGCCTATGATAAATTCCCCTATCCATTTTTTCTGAAAATGCGTATTTTCATCAGCAAACAGCATAACAAGCTCTTGGTGGTATATACCGATGCACTCGCCGCTGAAGAAGATCAATTCGTCAAAGCTTACTTCCTCGGGAACACCCTTTCTTTCATAATATGGAGTCGGTCCTGCACTACCACCACATATCTGCGACTGATACTGCCTCTCCACGAGCCACTCGCCAAGACGGGCTTCACCCTCCCGAATCTCCTCCTCGGTGGCGTGGGTAGGCGCGAAAACCATCTCACCTATACACAATATGGGTTTATCGTCGGTATTAAATGTATCTATGTTTTTCCAACATTTCATATTACTTAAACCTCATAATCAGGTTGATAATAAGACAAAAAGCGTCCGGGCGACGGTTTTTGGCGCAGCGAAACCGCCCAAAGCAAGGAGTGGACAGAGCCAAAGACTTGCGGCGGCGATAGGGCGCGACTATGCGACGGTGGCGGGACAAGGTACGTGGGTGCACTAATGCCTTATACCTCGGGCTTCATCGTCGGGAACAAAAGCACATCACGAATAGATGCGGAGTCGGGAAGGAGCATAACCAGGCGGCCAACACCAAAGCCAAGGCCGCCTGTGGGGGGAAGGCCGTACTCAAGAGCGGTGACATAGTCATAGTCTACCTCTGCGTGGCAGTTGGGCTCGTCCTTAAGCTTTGCCTCAACCTGGCGCTCGAAGCGCTCCTTCTGGTCGATGGGGTCGTTAAGCTCGGAGAATGCGTTACCAAACTCGGTGCAGTTAATAAAGTACTCAAATCTCTCGGTGAAGAGGGGATCTGTGGGCTTTCTCTTTGCGAGGGGGCTGTTCTCAACGGGATAGTCATAAATAAAGGTGGGCTGGATAAGCTTGTCCTCGACAAACGCGTCGAACAACTCTACCAACACCGTACCCCGTGTTGCGTTTTCGGGCACTTCAACATGGAGAGCCTTTGCCGAAGCGCGAGCATCCTCGTCGCTCTGCCAGTCGTGGTAATCCACTCCTGCGTACTTCTTTACAGCCTCAACCATAGTGAGTCTTTCCCACTTGCCGAGGTCGATCTCGATGCCCTGGTAGGTAATCTTGGTGCTACCGCAAACCTCTTCGGCAAGCATCTTGTAAAGCTCCTCAACGAGGTCCATCATACCGTAGTAATCGGTGAATGCCTCGTAAAGCTCAATAGTGGTAAACTCGGGGTTGTGCTTGGGGTCCATGCCCTCGTTTCTAAAGATACGGCCAACCTCGTACACCTTGTTGATACCACCGACGATAAGACGCTTTAAGTAAAGTTCGGTCTCGATACGGAGATACATATCCATATCAAGGGTGTTGTGGTGGGTGATAAAGGGACGAGCCGACGCGCCAATCTCAAGCGGAACAAGGATAGGGGTGTCAACCTCAAGATAACCGCGGTTATCAAGGAACTCACGAATGAGCTTAAGTATCTTGGATCTCTTAATAAAGGTGTCCTTTACCTCGGGGTTTACGATAAGGTCAACATATCTCTGTCTATATCTCTGCTCTACATTGGTAAGGCCGTGGAACTTCTCGGGAAGGGGAAGGAGCGACTTTGCAAGCAGGGTGATAGCGGTCGCGTGGATAGAAATCTCGCCGGTACGGGTGCGGAAAAGATGTCCCTCGACACCGATGATATCACCGATATCCCACTTCTTAAATCCTGCATAAACCTCTTCGCCAACACCGTCTCTTGCGATATAAAGCTGGATTTTGCCATCGCCATCCTGAAGGTGAGCGAAGGACGCCTTCCCCATAATGCGGCGGCTCATCATTCTACCGGCCACACGGACGGCAATAACCTCGCCCTCTGCAAGGCTCTCTTCCTTTGCCTCAAACTCGGCAATAGCCGAGGGGGCACAGTGGGTGGTATCAAACTTGGTTATCTCAAAGGGGTTTCTGCCCTCGGCAACAAGGGTAGCGAGCTTCTCTCGTCTTACCACAAGTTCGCTGGTGCTGTTTTGATTCTTCTGGTTATCCATTTTAAGATCCTTTCGACTGTCTTAAGCTTCCTTTGCTCTGGTTACCGATATAACACGAAGGTGCTGGGTGCGAACACCTGCGCCCTCGACAACAACCTCGTCACCCTCTTTTGCTCCAAGAAGAGCAATACCAATAGGAGAGGAGTCGGAAATCTTGCCGTTTTCGGGATCGGTCTCGTAGGAGCCAACTATATGATACTTAAATTCCTTGTTTCTCTCAACATTGAAGAACACTACGATAGAGCCAACGCTAACCTTGGACTCGTCGATCTGGCTCTCGTCGATAACCTTCGCATTTGCGATCATTTCCTGAAGCTCTGCTATTCTCGTGTGGATAATAGCCTGCTCCTGCTTTGCCTCATCGTACTCGCTGTTCTCGGAGAGGTCACCATAGGCTCTCGCCTTGGATATCTCCTTCTTATTTTCCTCAACTCTTACATTGATAAGGAAGTCGAGCTCCTCTTGCAAAGCACGGAAGCCCGCAGGCGTGTAAAATTTCTGTTCCATTTTATTTTATCTCCTGTACATTGATTGTATATTATTGTTTACATTAAAGATCGGCGGAGCCGCCGGAGCTTGTGCCGAATATCAGCTTGTTAAGTTCGGCTCTTGCTGCTTCGTCTTGCGCCTCTCGGTCGGTGCTATCAACAAACACGTCAGGCACAACACCCACACCGTCGTAGTTTATACCCGAGGGGGGATTGTAATATGCCATAGTAAAGGTGATAACCGAGCCGTCATAAAGAGGCACACTACCCTGCATAATTCCCTTGCCGTAGGTGGTCTCGCCCACAACCTTCACATTCATAGTCCTGCTTTTTGCATACTCGGAAAGCGCCGCTGTAAACAGCTCGGCAGCCGAGGCGGTACCACCGTTGCAAAGCACTACCATAGGCAGGTTTACATAGTGACCGTCATTACTCTTGTAAATGGTTGTATCGCTCTGACCTATCGTGTAGGAGCAAATCTCCACTCCGTCGGGTGCCAGGTAGTCGATAGCATCAATTACCGAGTCAAGATAACCGCCGGGGTTGTTTCGTAGGTCGAATATAATTCCAAGTGCACCCGTCGACACAACGCTGTCAACTGCAGTCCTAAATTCGGTATAGGTCTTGGCATTAAATTCTAAAATACTTATAGTGGCTATTCTGTTTTCGTCAATGCTGTAATAGACCGAGCGGTCGTTTATCGTAGCACGGGTAGCCTGTATAGTGATTTCCTCTTCGCCTCGAAGCAGCTTTATCGTTACAACGGTACCCGCCTCGCCGCGAATGGCATTAAGGGTGGCATCTACACCATCCCTCTCGATAAGCATGTCGTCGGCAGCGATAATGTAATCACCACTTTTCACTCCCACAGCCTCGGCAGGAGAGCCCTGCATCACGGTCATAATCTTAAGACTATTATCCTGATAGTTTGCCTCGATAAGCACACCAATACCAACAGTCGCACCCTCGCCGCTCAAGCTATCCTCAAACTCGGCATATTCTTCCGCGGTGCGATAGAAGGCATACTTGTCGCCCGTCGCCACCACATAGCACCTCAAAAGAGCATCGGTGGTAGCCGTCTTGTCGGTAAGGTCGATGGTGTCATAAAAGTTCTCAAGGAAAAGACTCGCAACAGTCAGCGACATATCAAGTGCCTTTGGCAGGGACTTGTAATAGGTGTAAATAAAGTACTGCTCGACCGTCTTAAACTTTGCACGGTCAAAGTTGCCTATTCCGAAGGCGCTAAGATACGAGGCAACCAGGTCATATCCCGGGTCCTCATTCTGTATAGCCTCGATATTCTCAAGGATTTCGTCCCTTTCGAGGGTTTGACCTCCACCCAAAAAGGCAAACAGGGCAAAGATACCAATGGCAATGACAAGCGCTACACAGCCCACGATTACCGCAATTCGAGTGGTTTTGATCGAGGAATTGATTCTTGTATCCATATATCTCTTTTCTTTTTTAGTAATAGTACGATACTATTATGTGAAAAATAACCTTTTTTATAATAAAACAATAACTTACCCTGCAAAAAGCAGGGTAAGTGAATAATTAGAACTTGGTGGGCTTGCTGGTCAGGTACTTCTTAACCATAAGGGCAACCTTGAAGGTAACCGCGTGGTCAAACTCGCGAAGGTCAAGACCTGTAAGCTTTCTGATCTTCTCAAGACGGTAAACCAGGGTGTTTCTGTGTACAAAGAGCTTTCTCGATGTCTCAGACACATTGAGGTTGTTCTCAAAGAATGCCTGGACGGTCATCAAGGTCTCTCTGTCAAGGCTCTCGAGCGAGCCCTTCTTGAACACCTCACCGAGGAATATCTCGCAAAGGGTGGTGGGAAGCTGGTAAATCAGACGGCCGATGCCCAGATTTTCGTAGGACATAACAGGCTTTTCGATATCAAACACCTTGCCAACCTCAAGGGCAATTCTTGCCTCCTTGTAAGCACGAGCAAGGTCCTTAAGCTTCTCAACAACCGAGGAAATACCGATAAGGAGCTTTGCCGCATACTCATCGTGAGCGGTCTTAAGTATAACCTGTGCATCTCTCTCCAGCTCGTCTGCTGTTATATCGTCAGCAACCTCTTTTACAATAACGATATCCTGCTCGCTGATGCTGATTATGTAATCCTTGTTCTCCTCGCCCATGATATTCTGGATAATCTCATAGGGGGGAAGCTCGGTAACTCCCTGGAACTTAACAACTATAACCGCACGGGACTCGTCGTTGTTGAAGTGGAGCTCGTTGGACTTAACATAGATATCGTTGGGGAGAATGTTGTCGAGGATGATATTCTTGATGAAGGAGCCCTTGTCGTACTTTTCATCGTAGAGATTTTTGATATTGGAAAGGGTAATGGCCAAAACCATCGAGGCGCGCTCGGCCTCCTTGTCATCCCCCTCCACAAAGACAAAAGTCGGAGGCCAAGCGGTC
>JAZSMN010000222.1:0-2232 GCA_045535925.1 Eubacteriales bacterium | reverse complement strand
TCCCAACTCCTTGGCTCACAGAACGACATGGCTACGATCCGACTTCTTGATTACTACTACGGGAACAAACTTTTCCATGCTTGTGCCTCCGATCAGACTCCGGAATAGGACGAGAAGCCGCCGTCGATGGGAAGGACTACGCCGGTGATAAAGCCGGATGCCTTGTCGTTAAGGAAGAAGAGAAGGCCGCCGAGGAGTTCTTCCGACTCGCCAAAGCGATTCATAGAAGTGCCGCGAAGGATTTTCTCGGTTCTTGCGGTGGGAGTTCCGTCGGGGTTAAAGAGCAGGGCTCTGTTCTGGTTAGAAACGAAGAAGCCGGGGGCTATTGCATTTACGCGGATGCCTGCGTTTGCAAAGTGAACGGCGAGCCACTGGGTAAAGTTGGATACACCTGCTTTTGCGGCGCTGTATGCGGGTATCTTTGTCAGGGGGCGGAACGCGTTCATCGAGGAAATGTTGATGATATTACCGTTTCCTGCCTTTGCCATATCGAGGGCAAATACCTGGGTGGTGAGGAATGCGGCGGTAACATTGAGGTCAAGTACAAACTTAAAGCCCTCGGGAGTGAGAGAGAAGAAGTCCTGCTTGCCCTCGTCGTCGATAAGCTCGGGGTCAAAATACTCGTTTGCGGTGGTTGCCTTTGGGTTGTTGCCGCCTGCACCGTTGATAAGGATGTCGCAGGGGCCGAGCTTTTCGTTTACCGTCTGGCGAGCTTCCTCTAGGCTCGCCTTGTCGAGGCAGTTTGCTTTTACAGCAATTGCGTTGTAGCCCTCGTCACGGATAGCCTGTGCATTCTTTTCTGCTGCATCGAGGTTGATATCAAGAAGCGCTACACTTGCACCACACGCAGCGATAGCCTTTGCAAAGTCGAAGCAGAGAACACCGCCCGCGCCTGTTACAACGGCAACCTTGCCGGACAAATCAAGTTCAAAGGGAAGTTTCATAATATGTTCCTTTCAAATTTAAACTTTATTTTATTTATTAAAATTAGCCTTGTAATTAAATCGGGGATAAAACCTTAAATATCAACGATGTTATCAAAGGATTTGTATGCCGCGCAAATGATACGAACGGGGTACTGTGCCGACTCCATAGGGATAGGCATCGGCTCGCCCGAGAGGATAGCGGTGTAGAACAGGTCGATAAGCTTCATATGAGAGGTGCCGTAGACCTCTTTTCCCATAACCCGGATATCGCCGTTGTCATCGTCTATTCTCTCGCCGTCGAGGTAGAGGTGGTTTAGTCGCATCTCTATCTTGTGGTTTTTTGTGGTGACATATACATAATTGTTGCTCACACCTCTAAAGGAGTTGGTGGCATAGAAGTTTGCCTGCCTACCCTCGTCGAAGAAGATAACGCCCTCGCAGGAGTCCTCCACATCGATAACTCCCTTGAGCATATGGTTTGAGGTGGTGGCACAAACCCCAGTCGGTGTGCCAAAGAGGTCATAGAGCAGGTCGATGGTGTGTATCGCCTGGTTTATCATAACACCGCCACCTTCGGTCGCCATTTTTCCGCGCCAGGGGTCACGGGCATAGTATCTCTCGCCGCGGTTCCAGAACAGCGCGCCATATCCGCTTGTAGCACCGCCGTCCTCTTCGATAACACGCTTGGTATAGAGGGTGGTGTGGTTAAAGCGGTTTTGGAAGCAGACGCAGACTCTTGCGCGGCTGGACTTTTCTGCCTCGAGCATAGCTTTGCACTCCTCGGGGCTTATGCACATTGGTTTTTCAAGAAAGACGTTGATATCTCTCTTAAGAGCCTCGAGTGTCATCTGGCAATGCAGGTAGTGGGGAGTTGCTATATGGACGGCATTGAGATTTTCACTGTCGAGCATCTCTATGTAGTCGGTATAGATAGGGAGCGAGAGTGAGTGCTCCTGTGCCTTTGCCTCGGCCCTCGCCCTATCAATATCGCAAAGAGCCACAAGAGATGCCTTGTCATTTTGGAGGATGGGGATAATATGGTTGTTTGATATGGCACCACATCCTATTAGTGCGACTCTTAATTTTTCCATATTTGTACCGTTTTATACCGTTTCGACTATGTTATCGTTTGCTGTTTTGCGGGGCTTGGAGGATGCAATCTTCTTCTTCAGTTCTTCGTAGAAGAGCTGGTCATCGATGGGGAGGGTGACCTCCTTGTTAAGCCAAGAGGAGAGGTGCATAGCATTTGCAAGCTGTACACCTGCAAGACCGTCCTTCGCGGGGGCATAGATAGGCTCTTCGCCCC
>JAZSMN010000123.1:0-4301 GCA_045535925.1 Eubacteriales bacterium | reverse complement strand
TAATCCTCAAGGGCCCTACCACCACACCCCAAAAGGGTGACGGTATGCCGAATATCGAGAGTGGCAATGTGGCTATGCGAAAGGCGCTGCACCTCTTTGCCAATATTCGTCCTGTAAAGGTGCCCGAGGAAGGGATAAGCTGGTGCATCTTCCGCGAAAACACCGAGGGCGGCTATGCAGTAGGCTCCCAGGGCTTCAATGTCACCGAGGACCTGGCGGTAGACTTTACGATAACCACAGCCCAGGGCTCGGAAAGAATAGCTCGCCTGGCATACGACTACGCAAGGAGAAATGGTCTATCGAGAGTGTCGCTCGTCACCAAGGCGAATATCATCAAGACCACCGACGGCAACTTCCTTGAGGATTGTCACAGAGTGGCAGAGGAATACCCCGAGATAACCACCGACGAGTGGTACGCCGATATAATGACGGCAAAGCTTATTGACAAAAAGCGCCGCCGCGACTTCCAGGTGCTGCTCCTCCCAAACCTCTACGGTGATATCATATCCGACGAGGCCGCCGAATTTCAGGGCGGTGTGGGCACAGCGGGATGCGCCAATATCGGTAAAAAATACGCAATGTTTGAGGCCATCCACGGCTCTGCACCGAGAATGGTCCGCGAGGGGCGTGCTAAATATGCCGACCCCTGCTCGATGCTCCGCGCCTCGGTGATGCTGCTCTCCCACATAGGCTTGCAGGACCGCGCAGACAGGCTGGAAAGGGCGCTGGATATCTGTTCATTCGAGGAAAAGCGCCTTGTTATAACAGGTAGAGATACAGGCGCAACCTGTGAAGAGTTTGGCGACTATGTAATGCAGACCCTGAAGAGCTTATAACCCCAAACACTAATAATTTTAAATCTAAAACAAAAGGGCTTACCCACCTTTCGCTTTTCTGCACGAGGAGAGGGCAAGCCTTTTCCATATTCTTTTGTCAGATATTATTCTTGAAAAACTCGATGGCGTTAAGTCCCGCGATGCGCTCGGTTATATGCTCGCCATATCTTTCAAGCAGTAGGTCGACGAGCCTGTCGTGAATACTACTCTTCTCGTCAAAGCCCTCGGGGTAGGAGTCGATGCCGTCGATGTCAAGACCGAAGGCGAGGGTGTTTTCGCCAAGATTTTCGAGCGCGTAGTCCACCTGCCTATAAATGTCATCGACCGTCGCCTTGCCACTCTCGTTTAAGAAGGAGGGGCAGAGGTTAAGCCCTATGACACCGCCGCGTCTGGCTACACTTTTCGCTATATCGAGGGGGAGATTTCGAGATACACCACACACCTCTCTAAAATTAGAGTGGGTGGCAATAACAGGGTAGGCGGTGATTTCAAGCAGCTCTCTTGCCGCCCCGTCGGACAGGTGCGAGATGTCGAGGACTATACCAAGCTCGGAGCATCGACGCACCATAGCGCGACCCTCGTCGGTCAGGCCATAGTCATCCACAGCCGTGGAACAGGCGGCAAGCTCGTTGGAGTCCCAAGCGAGGCCCAAGACACGAAGCCCCGCACGGTAAAGAGTGCCAAGCTCCTCGGAGTCGGCAAAGAGACCTCCGCCGCCCTCTATCGAGAGAATGGCAGAGCGCTTTTCGCACTCTATGGCAAAGTTGAGGTCGTGACAGTTGTTTACCCCCACAAGACCTATCCTCTTCTGTTCCGAGATATACACACCGAGATAGTGCATAATTCGACGCCTGCGAGCCTGTGGCGGCTCATCCCCTGCGGGTACAAACTCAGCAAAGAGCTGGAGCTGGGGATACTCCCTTGACATATTATATCTTGTGACAAGACCATTGTCGGCATTAACACGCGACAGGCTGTCACAGTGCAAATCGGCAATATACATATATTTACCCTTTCGCTTTGGTTGTTACGAGTATTTGTTTCTTAGATAACTTTTTTCTATCCTGTTTCTACTTACAAATCTATTCATAACTTTTTTCTTTTATTATATATTACTACAATATTCATTCTTTGTCAAATGTTTTATTTGTATAGATATATTACCTCTACCTCTTGACAAATACAGTCTTTAAGGTTATAATTACTATACAACACGACCGAGGCAGAGAGAGTATCGCGGGCGAGAGCTTACAGAGAGAGGGCGGATGGTGCAAGCCCGAAGCAACCCAGCGTGAAGCATTCTGCCAAGTGGGGGGCGAGAAAGGCAGAGCCACAAGTCCCACGGGTGCGCCCGTTAGAGCGCAGACTCACAGAGTCCGAGGGCATCTCCTGGAGGAGTGCCGAATTACGGTGGTAACACGGGAAATCCGTCCGTAGCGTACATAGGTATGTTGCGGTCTTTTTTATTTTTTTGGAGGATATATGAACAAGGAACTACTCAAACTAATTGAAAACAATGCAAGAATGTCGGCCCTTGATATGGCGGCGGTGCTTGACCTTGAGCCCGAGGTGGTAGAGGAGGAGATTGCCCAGATGGAAAGCGAGGGCATAATCCGTGGATACAAGACCGTCATAGACTGGGATAAGGTGGACACCTGGACGGTGAGCGCCATTATCGAGCTTAAGGTAGTGCCCAAGGCAGGCTTTGGCTTTGAGGAAGTGGCAGAGCAGATTGCTTCCTACCCCGAGGTAGAGTCGGTATCCTTGATGTCCGGTGCCTGCGACCTGACGGTTGTAGTAAGGGGCAAGACCTTCCTCGAGGTGTCAAACTTTGTGGCAAAGGAGCTGGCATTTATTGACGGCGTGACCTCCACTGCCACCCAGTTTATTATGAGAAAATATAAAGAATATGGCGTCGAGCTCACAAGGAGTGAGGACGACGGAAGGAGCAAAATTTCGCTATGATTGATTATACAAAGATTTTGTCCGAAACCACAAGAGGGATGAAGCCGTCGGGAATACGCAAATTCTTTGATATAGCAAACACAATGGAGGGAGTTATTTCCTTAGGAGTTTGTGAGCCTGATTTCAGGACACCCTGGCAGATTCGCTCGGCAGGTATTCGCTCGCTTCAAAGGGCTAATACAAGATACACCTCAAACCAAGGGCTTGAGGAGTTGCGCCTTGAAATCTCGCGATATGTGGGTAGAAAATATAATGTAGAATACGACCCCGAGAGCGAGATTCTTGTCACAGTCGGTGGCAGCGAGGCTATAGACATAGCAGTCAGAGCCGTGACAAACCCCGGCGACGAGATTATTATACCCCAGCCATCCTATGTTTGCTACGACCCTATAACCCGACTTGCGGGCGGCGTGCCTGTTATTATCAACACCAAGGCAGAAAACGGTTTCAAGCTGACAAAAGAAGAGCTGCTCGGTGCTATAACCGAGAAAACCAAGGCAGTTATTCTCCCCTATCCCTCCAACCCCACGGGTGCTATAATGGAGAGGGAGGACTTAGAAAGAATTGCCGAGGTCTTAAGAGAAAGGGACATTATCGTCATATCCGACGAGATATATGCCGAGCTGACCTACGGTGGCAAGAAGCACGTGTCTATTGCCTCTATCGATGGAATGAAGGAGAGAACAATCCTTATAAACGGCTTTTCCAAGGCGTTTTCGATGACGGGCTGGCGAATGGGATATGCGGCAGGACCCGAGCCTCTTATAAGCCAGATTACCAAGATACACCAGTACGCTATCATGTGTGCGCCCACCACCTCGCAGTATGCGGCAACAGAGGCGCTTCGCTCCTGCGACGACGATGTAAAAGAGATGCTGGCAGAGTATGATGTAAGAAGAAAGCTAATAGTCAAGGGATTTTGCGACCTCGGGCTTGAGTGCCGAGAGCCAAACGGAGCATTCTATGCCTTCCCGTCTATAAAGTCCACGGGACTTTCCAGCGAGGAGTTTTGCGAGAGGCTGCTCTATTCCAAAAAGGTGGCGGTCGTCCCAGGTACGGCCTTTGGCGAGTCGGGCGAGGGCTTTATCCGTGCGTCCTATTGCTACTCCACCCTGCATATCAAGGAGGCGCTAAGACGTATAGGAGAGTTCCTGAAAGAGCTAAAAGAGAATTGAAAATTGGCAATTGAAAATGGAAAATTAATAATTGGCAATTGAAATTAAATAAAAAAGAACAGACACGCAAGAAAAAATCTTGTATGTCTGTTCTTTTTTTGTTAGTGAAGTTTTACTACGCAGTGAATCTGTGCGTTGCACAGTGAAGCCATTACGAAGTAAAGTTATCTTCGATAATGAAGTTCCGCTCGGTGGCGAAGTTTACCATCAGTCGATAGTCATATCGAGTTTAAATCTCATTATCTTACGAAGGGTGTTCTTGGGGAACTCCTCGGTACGAACCTTAAGCACGCCAATCTTCTTGTAGGGTACGGCAGTCTTATTG
>JAZSMN010000021.1:0-10836 GCA_045535925.1 Eubacteriales bacterium | reverse complement strand
ACATCAACCTTCGTAAGTACGGTGGTACCAAGCACGCAGGCTATGGCCTTTGCTTTGAGCGTATCATTATGTACCTCACAGGCGTATCCAACATTCGCGACGTCATCCCCTATCCTCGTACAGTAGGAAATGCGGAGTATTAATTTAAAACTCGATTTTTTAATTCATAACAAAACCTCCTATGGTGGATTACCATAGGAGGTTTCTATTTTATTTTGATGCAGGCTGTTTTACTTCGTGCCAATTTTCCTCGCTCTTACAGAGTAGGACACACCAAACAGGCTGTTTGCAAGCTTTATTATTATAGGAAGATTGTAAAGGGCGTGCTTGTCCTCTTTAATAAAGTCGCGACCCGTGATTTCCTCCAGTCTCTCTCGATTTGTGTTGTCAAGCCTTGCGTTTCTTCTTGTCAGCTTGTCGCCAAGAATTTTGCCACCAACATCCTCGGGCGGCATATCTCTCCAGCCCATTCCTCGCATAAATGCCTCGTAGCGCAAGTGCTCGTGTGAAAGCAGAATTTCTATATGGCTGTCAAGCCTCTTTTCAAGTAGCGACAAATCGCCCTCTCCGTCATTGACAAGCTCAAGGCCCATAAGGTAAAGCTTGTCGGGAAGTGTCAGGGCAAAGGTGTCGGCATAGTTTTTATAGAATATTACCTGGTTGTACTGTTCCATCATATTTTTTGGAGTATTTTTGCCACCCACCTCGGTCACACCTCTGTGCTGTGCATTGACCGCTACGGCGAGGCAATCGCGATAGCTTACCATAAGGTCAAGGTCGCTGTATGTTTCCTCGTAGGAGCCGAAGGGCTGTATCTCATAGGAGGACAAAAGTCGGCTTTGGTAGGCACCCGTGTCACGATTATACGACCAGTCTGACACGCAGAGATTGGGAAAAATCTGCTTCTCGGTGTCCCTATACTCCATAAGAGTGTGTATAAGTGGTAGGCCACCCTTAAGACCGTAAATCCTTCTTGCATAGAGCGCCGCATCGATGCTCACACTCTCGTTGGGCAGTGATACCACGATATATGTTGGGTTTAATTTCTTGAGCACTTCTGTGTACAGGGAGGTGCCTACATCCGCCTTGTGGAAGGTGACATTCCACCTTTCGCTCATGCGTGGGCACTCCTTGTCAAAAATGGACTTTACCCTCTCGGCATCCTTGTCGATAACATGGAAGTCCACCTCTACATTCTCGCCAAAGGAGGAGCACATAATTGCCGTCTTAAGTATATCGCGACCGATAATACCACCACCAACCACAAGCACCGACAGACGCCCATTGTCAATAGCCTCATAGAGCGGGTGATTAGCAGCCAGCTTGCGCGCTATCAGGCCCTCCTCGTTGATGAGCTTGATATTGAATGTTTCGTACAGGTGGTCGAATATAACCTCGGAAATCTGCTCGGTGGTGTAGAGCCAAACGCTGATATTACCATTCGAGTGCTCGTTGTATCTGCTATACAGGTCGAGTCCAAGGTTTAGGTTTTCGCCACAATCATTGCCAAGCAGGTAGTAGTTGCGCTTTTTCTTTGTACTGTGCTTGATATGTACTACGTCGTCATTTATGATGAAGGCGCCAATCTCTTTTATTCGTGCCAAGGACTCTGCATCAATGTCTTCTTCATTCATCTTTACAGCAAAGACAGTGAGCGCGCCCTTGTTTTTCTCCACAACATCCTCTGCTACCGAGAGGGTTCTCTCGTTTATCGCGGAGAAAAGGTAGGAGTTTGAGAAGATAGAGCGAATGCGATATACTATTCGCGCAAATCTCTCGGAGAAGAAGGAAATGGTAATACCTACGGTAAACAGAGGCGCAATTATCGTCAATGATAGGAGCACACTTTTATAAATTGGCATGAAGAAAATGCTAACACCCTCGTAGGAGCCAAGCAAGGTGGCAACATTGGAATTTATAAGCATCGAGCACATCGCCTCAAGCAGCGACAACCCAATTGCATAACTGTATCCGCGAAGCACATAGGAGGGGTATATCAATACCCACATCATTGTAAATACGATAGCACCGAGCAGTCTTAGAGCAAGCTTTACCTTTCGTCTATACAGAAATACGACGGTAATAGCAAGTACAAAAAGAAATAGGGTGATACCGAGACATACAGAAAGAAGAATTTCGTTATTCATAAAAAACTCCTAATTTAAAAGGCGAGTGGAAATCCCGTCTCGCCTTAATATATCATAGCATTCTGTCGATAATATTGGATATTCCTTCTACCAAGACCTCTTCGGGCTCGATCTCGCCAAGCAAAAACCAGCTAGCGATAGTGGTAGCGACACTACCAACAAGCATAGCCGCAAGCACGTTTGAGGATGCACAGAGGTCCATTCCATTCTTTTTGCTCTCTTCGAGTCTGTGCCTTGTGTCCTCCAGGTTTTGGCTGATCATAATGCCCATAAGCGCGCCTCTTGACTCGCTTGAGAGCATATTGTTGACAATCTCGCGTCTTGAGGTGAAGAAGGAGATAAGCTGCTTTGCATAACAGAGGTAATAATCCTTGGTATATCCTGTGCCGCTCCACACCTTCTCGTCAAAGGACTCGCGTAGTATACGAATAACCGAATACAAGAAGTCGGTCTTGTCCTTATAGTGTTTGTAGAATGTTGCGCGCCTGATATTAGCACGAGTGCAAAGCTCGTTTATAGAAATATCCTCGTATTTTATTTCCTTTAACAAATCGAGAAAGGCGAGAACGAGTGCACGCCTGGTCTTTACAATCCTCGAATCCTCTTTCCTGCGCATAGTGCCTCCCGATTTAAAATAAAATATGGTCAAATTGTAGCACAAAATGTCATAAATGTCAATAATATCGGTCTAATTTATGCGATAACAACAAAAAAGCGAAGATTTCTGTTGCTTTTAACTTGAAAAAAGGGGTTTGTTGTTATATAATATAAGTAAAAAACAAAGGAAGACGAGCAATGCTTGAAAAAAGATTACTTGAACAAATACTCGGTGTCGCTATGAGTGGCGGTGCCGATTTTGCCGAGGTTTATTGCGAGAAGACCAGAAACGGACGCATCACTCTTACAGGTGACTGTATAGAGTCGGTGAGCGACGATACTATATCCGGTGTGGGTATCCGTGCCTTTCGTGGTACAACCACGGTATATGGAAGCACCTCTGACACGAGCCGAGAGGGACTTTTGAAGTGCGCAAAAAATGTAGCCGAGGCTATGGGCGAGTGCAAAGAAGGGGCAAACATCGTTCTCTCGGAAAGAATTTTCCCCAATATTCACCCTGCAAGAATAGTGCCTACTGGTGCGGATATGGAGTACAAAACCGACCTGGTTCGTCGTGCTTGCAGAGCGGCGCGAGAGTTTGACCCGCACATAACCCAGGCGATAGGCTCGCTTATGACCGTCGACCACACCATTCTTATAGCAAACACCGAGGGGCTTCTCACCACCGACAGGCACATCAGGTCGCGTATGTCGGTAGATGCGATAGCCGAGAGAGAAGGCCTTCGTCAGTCGGGCGCTTGTCGTCCCGGGCGTGGTATGGGTCTTGAATTCTTCGAACAGATGACACCCGAAGAGATAGGTACAACCGCGGCAGAGCAGGCGGTTGGCAACCTTGACTCGGTATATTGTCCCGCAGGACAAATGCCCGTTGCTATCGAGAACGGATTTGGTGGAGTTATATTCCACGAGGCTTGTGGTCACTCCTTGGAGGCTACCTCTGTCGGTATAGGTTGCTCGCAAATGTGTGGCAAACTTGGACAACAGGTCGCAGGTAGCAAGGTGACAGCGATAGATGACGGAACAATCCCGGGTGCTTGGGGCTCGGTAAACATCGACGACGAGGGCAACCCCACACAGAGAAATGTGCTTATCGAGAACGGCGTGCTTAAGAATTATATGATAGACCGCCTTGGCTCTCGTAGAATGGGTATGCCCATGACAGGCAACAGCCGCAGACAAAATTACACCTACGAGCCTACCTCCAGAATGACAAACACCTTTATTGACAACGGCCCCGACAAAAACGAGGATATTATAGCATCTATGGAGTACGGCCTTTATGCCAAGTCTATGGGAGGCGGCTCGGTAAATCCCTTGACAGGCGCCTTCAACTTTACCGTCCTCGAGGGCTATATGGTTCGCGGAGGTAAGATTTGCGAGCGCGTTAGAGGTGCATCCCTTATAGGTACAGGCTCGCAGATACTTATGGATATTGATATGGTAGGACAAAATCTTGCCACAGGACAGGGTATGTGTGGAAGCTCGAGCGGTAGTGTTCCTACCGACGTAGGTCAGCCCCTCATCCGTGTATCCAAGATTACCGTAGGAGGAAGATGATATGCTTGATATGTTGAAGAATAAAATAGGCGAAGCCTTTTCCTCCCTTGGAGTCGAGGAATACGAGGTGTTTTATGTTTGTAGCGCCGATTGCTCGGTTGGTACACTTAATGGCGAGGTAAACAGCTTTTCCAGCGGTGAATGCGGAACTATCTATGTTCGCGCCCTTGTTGACGGTAGAATGGGTTGTTCCTCTACCGAACTGTTCACCGAGGAGGAAATGAGTGAGCTTGCTTACAGAGCTTTCGCCAATGCAAAAGCGATAGAAAAAATTGACACGGTAGGCTTCTTTAAGGGGGCCGAGTCCTATGAAGAGATGCGTATGCCCGAGTACACCTCGATGGGCGCAGGCGAGCTTCGTCGACTTGCCAGCACTATGGCAGAGGCGCTTTACAGCCAGGACTCTTCGGTAAAGGACGGCACCAGCACAACAGCCGCCACCGCGTCCTATCACTATCGCCTTATGAACTCTCACGGCCTTGACCTTGAGTGCCGTGGCGGAATAAATCTGGTCCTTGGCGAGGCGGTAATCGAGAAGGACGGCGAGAGCCAGGCAGAGTATGCTATTCGTGTTGTAGGCGAAAATGCCGTTTCTGAAATTGCAGAGGAGGCTGTAGGCGGTGCACTTGCCAAGGTAGGTGCCGACACCGTACCCTCTGGCTCCTATGACATCATTTTCTCTGGCAAAGAGATGCGCGCATTGCTCTCTGTTTTTGCCTCTGCATTCTCGTCCAAAAAGGTGCTTGACGGTGTATCTCCCCTGAAGGATAAAGAGGGCGAAAAAATCGCCGCAGATATAGTAACTATTACCGACGACCCCCAGAGAGAGGGAAATATGTGTGGTATAAACTTTGATATGGAGGGTGTGCCCACCCACAGACGCGCCGTGGTAGAAAACGGTGTCCTCAAAACCCTGCTTTATAACAGGGAAACAGCCCTTAAGATGGGTAAGGAAAGCACAGGCAACGCAGGAAGAAGCGGCGGAGCGATTGACATCACCAACTATTCCTTCTGCATCGAGCCTGGTGACAAGACACTCGAAGAACTGTTTTCTATGGCAGAGGGTGGCATCTATATCACCGACATCAAGGGCTTGCACGCAGGCGCCAACCCCGTAACCGGCGACTTCTCCTTGGAGAGCGAGGGCTTCCTTATCGAGGGCGGAAAGCTTGGCAAGGCTGTAAAATCCTTTACAGTAGCCGGCAATTTCTACGAGATTCTTACCGAGATTTACGCAATAAGCGACAAGCTTCATCGCGGTGTACAGACAGGATTTAGCGGCTTCGGCTCTGCTGACGTGCTTGTCAAGTCTATGTCCGTAGCAGGAAAATAAATAAACCAAACGAGAGAAAAGGGAACACCCGTGTTAAACGAGCGTTCCCTTTTTATATTAAATTCTAAATGGTACCAAGCTAAAGGTCGCTTTGGTTACGCGTCCCCCTTGGCTTCGTACTCTTCCTCTATCCCCCGGATATAGAGAGCAACATTGTCAGGCGCGTATTCAAAGCTCTCGGAAAACTCGCTGGCAATAACGGCTATTTCTTTAAGTGTAGCGGCCCCACGAATTATCGCTACATCAAGAATAAGCCTTGATAGGTTTAGGGTAAGTGTCAGCCGAGGCGCAAAGGACAGCTCCTCGCATCCCGAGACCAAATACCGATGAAGAAAATAGAAAATAAGCCGTCTGTGTGCCTCGGCATAAGCATCTCCCTCGTATTCCTTTTCCGACCTGTGACTTGCCGCAAAAAGGAAGTCGCCCCATCCGTCCTTGTGCCTTGGTAAAACCTCAATATCGACAAGCGAAACGGGAAATAGCGGGGAATAGTCGGAATTAAGCCCTGTGTTAGTTAAAGATATAAAAGACTCCTCGGGGGAGGATAACCCTGTCGCAACATCAAAGGCGTAGTCGTCAATATAACGCGACACACTCTTAATGATTTGCTCTACTTTATTAGGGGAAGCTTCATTCCAGAGCAATTCTTCAAGCCACTCGCGTACTAAAAGAGCAAAGTGATATATATTTTTATCACCCTCATTTTGGGTTATATCGTCTATTTTTCCTATACTATACTGCACAGGTAAATCCATAGCCAGTATCGACTCGGCCGCGGTAATACAGCATAGACCAAGACCGCCCTCAACTCTGTCTGGCAGAATGTTGTAGTATCTCGGGTGCTCTCTACATATCTCGCAAAGCATCCCCTCGCCATACCGTTTTATAATCTCGCACAGTCCCTCACCGTCGAGCATTACGCACCGCCGCTTTTCATCCTGCAAAAAGCAATGCGCACTAGTGTCAATAGCGTCAAGGATAAAGCCGTCGCCACTCTCTTTGCATAGGTGGTATTTTCCCTCTGTATCGGTGTCTATTTCAATCTGCCACCCCACACAGCAAGAGCGAGTGCAGGCGGAGGCTATGCATCTAAAGTTATCAAAATATCTTGGTTTTACAAAAAGCATATACTATCCTAAAATTTAACACGGATTGCGGGTAATGTCGGAAAATGTAAATAAATATTTACTCTACGACATAGATGTAATTTTCCTTGCGAGCTCTTGCCTGTGGGTACTCTCCCTCGGTGTATCCGAGAATACAGTTACCGATACCCTCGTAGTCTCCCTCGATGCCAAGTTCTCGTAAAATCTCCTTGCCCTCGGGCGAGTCAAACATCTCTTTTGCCCTGTGTATCCAGCAAGAGCCTACACCCAGAGCGTGCGCCGCATTCATCAGGTTGCCCATAACAAGGCTACCGTCATAAACATAGGTGCGCACATTCCTGTCTGCCAAAACCACTACCACAACAGGCGCACCGTAGAAGGGGTCTCTATCGCTACCCATTACCGCCGCGTTTAGTCTTGCGAGTCTGTCGCGCAGCTCTTTGTTGGTTATCGCTATCATAATAGGCGATTGCTTGTTCATTCCTGTGGGGGCATAACTACCCACACGCAAAATTTCCTCGAGCACCTCTTTTTCGATAGGCTTCCCACTATACGAGCGAATGCTTCTTCTCTCAGTTAAATTCTTAATAGCGTCCATTTTTCTCTCCCTTTATATCTTTTTTGGCGACATATCGCCATTTAACCCGTGCTTTGGCTCAAATTCAGTATAACAAAAATGCAAAGCCCTGTCAAGATTTAGTCTTTTGTTTCTTAGCTCGTCTTATCCCTTTTTTAATTGTTTAAATTTTAACTAATGTATTGACTTATAGATAGTATTGTGCTATATTATTTAAGGTAAAAATATTCTCAAAGGAGATTTTGAAAATGGCAACTTACAACAAAAAGACTATCGAAGACATTGACGTAGCCGGCAAAACAGTCCTTGTTCGCTGCGACTTCAATGTACCTATGAAGGACGGTGTTATCACCTCCGACAAGCGTATCGTTAGCGCTATCCCCACTATCAAGTACCTGCTTGAAAATGGTGCAAAGGTTATTCTTTGCTCTCACATGGGCAAGCCCCACAGCATCCTTACCGAGGGCTTTGGCTTGACCAAGAAGGAGAAGAAGGCAGTAGAGGCACTCCCTGTTGAGGAGCAGGCAAAGGCTACCGCTGACTACCTTGCAAAGGCAGTTGTTAATGACAAGAAGAAGCTCACTCTCGCTCCTGTTTGCGTAAGACTTAACGAGCTCCTTGGCGAGGGCACTGTAATCTTCGCAGAGGACATTATAGGCCCTGACGCAAAGGCAAAGGTTGCTGCTCTTGTTCCCGGCAAGGCTGTTCTTCTCGAGAACACTCGTTTCGATGCTCGCGAGACCAAGAACGGTGCAGACCTTGCAAAGGAGCTTGCTGCATACGCAGACATCTTTGTAAACGATGCATTCGGTGCCGCTCACAGAGCACACGCATCTACCGCAGGCGTAGCAGACTACATTCCTGCAGTTTGTGGCTACCTCATCCAGAAGGAAATTTCCGTAATGGGCAAGGCACTCTCCAACCCCGAGCGTCCCTTCGTTGCTATCCTTGGTGGCGCAAAGGTTGCTGACAAGCTCAACGTTATCGACAACCTTCTTTCCAAGGTTGATACCCTTATCATCGGTGGTGGTATGGCATTCACCTTCGCTGCAGCTTGTGGATATTGTGTTGGTAACTCGCTTCTTGATGAGACCAAGCTTGACTACTGCCGCGAGATGATGGCAAAGGCAAAGGAAAATGGCGTTCAGCTCCTTCTTCCTATCGACAATGCTGTTGCCGCCGGCTTCCCTGATCCTATCGATGGTCCTATCGATATCGAGTATGTTGACTCTGATTCTATCCCCGCTGACAAGGAAGGCCTTGACATCGGTCCCAAGACCGCAAAGCTCTTCGGTGATGCAGTTCTTTCTGCAAAGACCGTTGTTTGGAATGGTCCTATGGGCGTATTCGAGAACCCCACTCTTGCAAAGGGTACTATTGCAGTAGCACAGGCTCTTGCAGATTCTGATGCTATCACTATCGTAGGTGGTGGTGACTCCGCAGCAGCTTGCGAGCAGCTCGGCTTCGCTGACAGAATCACTCACATCTCCACCGGTGGTGGCGCATCCCTCGAGTTCCTTGAGGGTAAGGATCTTCCCGGCGTATCCTGCCTGATGGATAGATAAAAAATAGTGTATGTCGTCGTTTTTTGACTTGCTCGAAGTAGGTTGGGCTGGATACAGGTAGCTCTCCTTAACAGCTTGTCAAAGAGAAAACTAAATAGTAATAATAATGACTACCCCATACCCGTGTGCGTGGAATGGGGTAGTTTAATGAGAAAAGGAAAATAAAATGAGAAGAACAGTAATTGCAGGCAACTGGAAAATGAATATGACTCCTGCCAAGACCCGTGAGTTCATCACCGAGCTCGCTCCCATGGTTGCAGGAATGGACAAGTGCGACATAGTTCTTTGCGTTCCCTATGTTGATATCGCTACCGCGGTAGAGGCTGCAAAGGGCACCAACATTCACATCGGCGCAGAGAACGTTCACTACGAGAAGAGCGGCGCATTCACTGGCGAAATCAGTGCCGAGATGCTTACCGAAATTGGCACCGAGTATGTTGTTATCGGTCACTCCGAGCGCAGACAGTACTTTGGCGAAACCGACACTACCGTAAACCTTCGTACAAAGGCGGCTCTTGCGGCAGGACTCAAGGTTATTCTTTGCCTCGGTGAGGTAAAGGACGAGCGTCTTGCAGGCATCACCGACGAGGTTGTTAGAATGCAGACCAAGCTCGACCTCGCTGGCATCAGCGCTGAAGAGCTTAAAAATGTTATCATCGCATACGAGCCCGTATGGGCAATTGGCACAGGCCTTACCGCTACCCCCGAGCAGGCTGACGAAACCTGTGGTGTTATCAGAACCTGCATCGCAGAGCTCTATGGCAACGAGGCAGCTGAAGAAATCACCATACAGTACGGCGGCTCTATGAACGATGCCAACGCAGAGGAGCTTCTTAGAAAGGCCAATGTTGACGGTGGCCTTATCGGCGGCGCATCTCTTAAGACCGACAAGTTTACCGCTATCGTAAAGGCTGCAAACTAATAAAGGTCACCCCGTGTTAAAAAACAAAGAGGATTTCGTGGCTACAAACCACCTCTTCTCTTTAAAACTACATAGTTAGAGCCCCCGCCTTTCCCCTCTACAACGACCAAACAAAAGGCCCGACCTCGCAAAAAACCACCGTGCCAAAGCACGATGGTTTTTATGCCCAAGAATAATTTCCACGACTTTGCAGGCTTCCCCAAAGCCTGTTAATGCTCACCTGTGTTTCCAATTCGCCACCTTTTAACTCTGTCGCCACTTTACTGCTCTCATATCACAAAAAACACAAACCACCTCATTTTTTCACCCAAATCATTCTAATAAATTAGAGAAAATAAAGCCGAGTTGTTATTCTAAACAAACAAACAAGGTTATAATTGTGCAACTATAACAACAGGGGCACTATAAAATCGTAATACTTGACAATTGAAAAATACAAAACTTTTTGCTATAATCATATATGGAAATAAATATTTTTAAGGAGATACAAAAATGGCAGGTCTTTCACTTAGACACATTTACAAGAAGTACCCCGGCGGCGTTACCGCTGTATCCGACTTCAACCTTGAGATCAAGGATAAGGAGTTCCTTATCTTCGTTGGTCCTTCGGGTTGTGGTAAGTCTACTACTCTTCGTATGATCGCAGGTCTTGAGGAGATCACCGAGGGAGAGCTTTACATAGGCGACAGATACGTTAACGACGTATCCGCTAAGGACCGTGACATCGCGATGGTGTTCCAGAACTACGCTCTTTACCCCCACATGACAGTTTATGAAAACATGGCTTTCGCACTCAGATTGCGTAAGGTTAACAAGATCGAGATCGACGAGAAAGTTCGCGCAACAGCAGAGCTCCTCGGCATCACAGACCTTCTTGACAGACGCCCCAAGGCTCTTTCAGGCGGTCAGCGTCAGCGTGTTGCAATAGGCCGTGCTATCGTAAGAGAGCCCCAGGTTTTCCTTATGGACGAACCTCTCTCAAACCTCGATGCTAAGCTCCGTAACCAGATG